>NZ_JABXGI010000089.1:0-253 GCF_022627865.1 Herbaspirillum sp. C7C2 | reverse complement strand
CGGCACCGCGTCGCGCACGCAGACGGCCGAGGGCGACGGCGGCGCGTGCTTCCCCGCCGGGACGACCTACACGTGGGGCGGGGCGGTCCGCGTGGCTGCCCTGACGTCCCCCGCCGCTGCCGGCAACGCGGTGGAGATCCGCGTCCTGCGCGAGACGGTGCGGTCCCGCTTCGGCGGCGACGTCGAACTGACCGGACCCGACGGTGTCCAGGTGGGCGACGACATCCGCACGGCGATCCGGGACGCCCCGACG
>NZ_JABXGI010000088.1:0-256 GCF_022627865.1 Herbaspirillum sp. C7C2 | reverse complement strand
ACCATGACCATCGCACTCACCGGCGCGACCGGCAAGATCGGCGGCGCCGTGGCGCGCGCCCTGGCGGACGGCGGTGTGCCGTTCCGGATGATCGTGCGGGACGCCTCCCGGGCGCCGGATCTCCCCGGAGCCGAGGTCGCGATCGCGTCGTTCGGCGATGCCGAGGCGAGCCGCGCGGCGCTCGAGGGAGTCGACCTGCTGCTCATGGTCTCCGGCGCCGAGGCGGTGGACCGTCTCGCCCAGCACCGCTCGTTCG
>NZ_JABXGI010000087.1:0-256 GCF_022627865.1 Herbaspirillum sp. C7C2 | reverse complement strand
GGTCTGGTTGGGCTCGAACCAACGACCCCCGCGTTATCAACACGGTGCTCTAACCAGCTGAGCTACAGACCCGCTTGGATCAGTATCAGTAGCCAGTCAGTGACGTTGTGCCACTTGACCGTGCTTCACCAAATAACTGTTCTTGATTTACAGCCGATAAGTGTGGACGCTTAACTTCGTGCGCACTCTAGAAAGGAGGTGATCCAGCCGCACCTTCCGATACGGCTACCTTGTTACGACTTCACCCCAGTCACGA
>NZ_JABXGI010000086.1:0-259 GCF_022627865.1 Herbaspirillum sp. C7C2 | reverse complement strand
GCCGGTGCCTGACCAGTCTCAGGCTGGCGGCGGCTTGGGCGATCTTCTCGGTGGCCTGCTTGGCGGCGGCGCTGCCGGTAATGCTTCGGCTGCACCGTCTGCGGGTCAGGCTGGCGGGCTTGGTGGTGGATTGCTCGGTGGCATTCTCGGCGGGCTTGGTGGCCTGCTTGGTGGCGCTGCTGCGGGCAACGCATCGGCAGCACCTTCCGCGCCGGGTCCGCTCAGCGGTGGCCTTGGCGGCCTGCTGGAACAACTGAAC
>NZ_JABXGI010000085.1:0-261 GCF_022627865.1 Herbaspirillum sp. C7C2 | reverse complement strand
CCCCTGCACGAGGTCGGCCAGCTGGTCGTCCGGCACGGCGAGGAGCACGAGTTCGCTGCGCTCGACGAGGTCCGGCGTCTCGAGGACGGGTGCGCCGGGGAGCATCGCCTCGGCGCGGTCGCGTCCGGCCTCGGACACTGCCGTCACGCCGACGACGGCGTGCTCGGCGTTCGCGAGCGCTGCTCCGAGGACCGGTCCGACCCGTCCGGCGCCGAGGACGCCGACTCCCAGCCGCCCCGCCCTCACCGCGCGGCTCCCGGC
>NZ_JABXGI010000084.1:0-262 GCF_022627865.1 Herbaspirillum sp. C7C2 | reverse complement strand
AAGCTCGAGCGCATCGTCGCCCGGACGGCGCAGGCCGGGGTGAACTGGGGACGGCACGACCCGTCCGACCGTGCCGAGCTCCTCGACCTCATCGCGCACGAGCTCGAGACGCGGCGTGCCGACCTCATCGAGGTGTCGGCGCCGGAGACGGGCACGACCTTGAGCGAGGCCGACTCCGACGTGAGCGCCGCGATCGACTCCGCCCACCACGCCGCCGACAGCGCCCGGCGGCTGGCCGTGCTCGACGGCGACGGTGCCCGGT
>NZ_JABXGI010000083.1:0-262 GCF_022627865.1 Herbaspirillum sp. C7C2 | reverse complement strand
CCGCGAAGCCTGGGCACCGCTGATGGACGAAGTCGGCGGTGCCGTCGAACGCGCGCTCGACGTTCCGCGCGCCAAGAAGCCATTCTTCGTTGTCGCGTTTCTGGCAGCGCTTGGTGGCGGTGTCGTCTCGATTTACAACGACTTCAAGATGTCGATGCATATTCTGGGCGCCACCATTCGCGGCGCGCAGCTGAAATATGGTCGTGGGAGCGGAATTCCGATTGCCGCCATCGTGACGCAGATGGACCGCATGGGCGTGGGT
>NZ_JABXGI010000082.1:0-262 GCF_022627865.1 Herbaspirillum sp. C7C2 | reverse complement strand
GGACAGCACGCCGAGGAACGGTGTCACCCCGGGCAACCACCCGAGGTTCGTCAGGATGCCGTTGATCCCGGCGATGAGCCCGCAGGCGATCAGCGCGGGGATGAGTGGGATGAAGATGGCCGAGATGCGACGGATGGCACGCATGGTGCGGCCGTCGGAACGGGCACGGGCGGATGCCTTGATCGACGCGCCCCGCGCCGCCAGCTCCTCGGGCGACACCGAAGCCGAGGGCGCACCCGGAACAGGAGCAGCACGCAAAGAC
>NZ_JABXGI010000081.1:0-262 GCF_022627865.1 Herbaspirillum sp. C7C2 | reverse complement strand
CTGGTGGAGGTAAGCGGGATCGAACCGCTGACCTCTTGCATGCCATGCAAGCGCTCTCCCAGCTGAGCTATACCCCCTGCGAAAGGAAAAGTCCCAAACTCCGGACTATCCAACCTCAAGGTAGCCTGAACAATCAGACTACTTCAACTTTTAACAGCCCGACGGCAATCGGACTATTTTTCTACCTGGCGTCCCCTGGGGGATTCGAACCCCCGTACTCACCGTGAAAGGGTGATGTCCTAGGCCTCTAGACGAAGGGGAC
>NZ_JABXGI010000080.1:0-268 GCF_022627865.1 Herbaspirillum sp. C7C2 | reverse complement strand
GGTCGGCACCACCCGTTACCCCAGCCTGCCCGTACGTCGCGGTTAACACGAGGAGGGCCGAAGCCGCTTCTACACCGCGATTTCCTTGCCCAGTACCACCCGGGCCGACCAGACAGATGCCGTTAGACGTGGCACTTGTCAACCATCACCAACCGACACGAGGAGACATGCAGCATTCAACAAGACACAAACTGCAGGCGACTGCCGCCGCGCACCGTAAAAGAGGCGCATCGTTTGGGAAGATCGCGGAATTGATGGGCCTTACTAG
>NZ_JABXGI010000007.1:0-185566 GCF_022627865.1 Herbaspirillum sp. C7C2 | reverse complement strand
GTCCCCTTCGTCTAGAGGCCTAGGACATCACCCTTTCACGGTGAGTACGGGGGTTCGAATCCCCCAGGGGACGCCAGATAAAAAAGCCCGCGCAAGCGGGCTTTTTTGTTTGGCGGCACCTAGCGATGTGCTTGAGCACATCGCGGGGGGGATTCGAAGGGTTTCGCTTGCAAGCGAAACCGGGCCCGCGGCACGTGGGCGAATCCCTCGCTCGCGCAGCGAGCGTTAGCCGACGACTGAACGCGCACCGAAAGCATTCCAGGCCAACCCAGTCAACTGAAGCCCGCGCAAGCGGGCTTTTTTGTTTGGCGGCACCTAGCGATGTGCTTGAGCACATCGCGGGGGGATTCGAAGGGTTTCGCTTGCAAGCGAAACCGGGCCCGCGGCACGTGGGCCAATCCCTCGGTCGCGCAGCGAGCGTTAGCCGACGACTGAACGCGTACCGAAAGCAATCCAGGCCAACCCAGTCAACTGAAGCCCGCGCCACCCCCCCAGCCCCGCCCGCGCGCATTTGTCTCCGCCATAACATTCACTCCCCCTTTTTTGCGCTATCCTCCCCGCACCCTGACCTTCGTCACCAATGCAAGGTCAGACAGATCACAGGAGCCCCCATGAGCAGCGCAGCCCATCTCGACATCGATTCCCGTGGCCTGGCCACGCTCACGCTGAACCGGCCGGACGTGCACAACGCCTTCGACGACCAGTTGATCGCGCTGCTGATCGACCTGATCACCCAGGCCCGCGATGATCCACGCACCCGACTGCTGTTGCTGAGCTCGACCGGCAAATCCTTCTCGGCCGGTGCCGACCTGGCCTGGATGCGGCGCATGGCCGATGCTTCGCGCGAGGACAACCTGCGCGACGCCCGCAAACTGGCGCTGTTGATGGAAACCCTCAACGGCTTCCCGGCGCCGACCCTGGCCAAGGTGCAGGGCGCGGTCATGGGCGGGGGCGTGGGGCTGGTGTCGTGCTGCGATATCGTGATGGCGTCGGAAGCGGCCTTCTTCGCGCTCTCGGAGGTCAAGCTGGGCCTGGCGCCAGCGGCCATCAGCCCCTATGTGATCGCCAAGATGGGGGTGTCACAGGCCAGGCGCTTCTTCGTCTCGGGCGAGCGTTTTTCCGCCGTGCGCGCCGCTGCCATCGGCCTGGTCCACGAAGTGACGCTGGCCTCCGAGCTCGACGGCAAGGTGCTGCAATTGATCGATACCTTGCTGGCCAACGGGCCGCAGGCCATGCGCGCGGCCAAGCAACTGGTGCAGGTGGCCAATCCCCTGCAGGTCACGCCGGCGCTGTCGGAATACACCGCCGGGGTCATCGCCGACCTGCGCGCATCGGACGAGGGACGGGAGGGTTTGCGGGCCTTCCTGGAGAAGGGGACGCCTTCGTGGGTCGCTGGTAATCGCTAGTCGTTCGCCCTTTACGGCCGGGCTCAGCGTTCGTCGCGACCACGGCAGAACATGCGGCCGCGACGTCCGCAGCGTTCACGTTCTTCGGGTGTCATGGCTTCCCAGCGTGCGCGCATGAAGCGGCGCTTCTCCTGCCAGCCGCCGTGGCGGCCCCGGAAACCACCGAACAGTATCCGGCACAAGGCCAGCAGGCCCAGCGCGCGCCAGAAGCCGATCGGGTTGACCCCCGGGAAAATCGGCGGCATCACCCAGTTCCAGAGCAGCATCACCACCCCGCCCAGCAGCGGCAGGATCAGCACGCAGAGCGCCAGCTTGCCCAGCCACCAGCCACGACCGCCACGGTGACGCCGGGGGCGGTGATCCGGTCCTTGATCGGTTTGCTTGTCTTCCATGTGTTCCATTACATCTCCAATTCGTCATAGACCGCCTGCAGGCGTTCGCGCAGGTGCAGGACGGCGTAGCGCTTGCGCGCCAGCAGGGTATTGAGGCTGGTGCCACTGTCGGCAGCCATTTCCTTGAAACTCTTGCCATCGAGTTCGTGCGCGATGAAGACCTCGCGCTGCGCCTCGGGCAATTCCTCCAGCGCTTCCTGCAGGGCAGTGATCAGGGCGGCGCGGGCATAGGCCGCCTCCGGTCCGTCTTCGCTGGCCGGCAGCAGCAGGTCCAGTCGCCAGGCCTGGTCGGCGCCGTCGATGTCCTCGGCATCGCGGGACTCGGGCAGCGGTTCTTCCTTCTTCTTGCGGAAGCGGTCGATGATGCGGTTGCGTGCCACCCGGAACAGCCAGGCGCTGACCTGTTCGATAGGCTCCGGCAGGCGGTAGGCCTGGACGAACTCGTAGAACACTTCCTGCAGGATGTCTTCGGCTTCGCCCGCGTCGGCCACCCGGCGGCGGATGAAGCCGCCCAGCCGGCTGCGCTCGCGCATGACGGTGGCGGTGATCTCGCGGTCCTGGTCGCTCATCGGGGAGAGTAGGGAAGTGGGCTGCATGCCCTGAAGACGGGCCAGCGCCGCCGATATTGTGTTCTCGGCGAAAAACGCAGCGGAACCGCGATTCTAGCGGTTCCGCCGCCAGCCCGGGGGAGTGCCGCAGAGGGGGCGGGGAGGGGCGTCAGTCGTGCTCGAACACCTTGATCGCCTGGCGCAAGGTGGCCATGCGTTCCTGCATGGCGGCCACGGCGGCGGCGGAGTGCTCGACCATGTCGGCGTTCTGCTGGGTCATGCGGTCCAGCATCAGGGCCGATTCGCTGACCTGGGCCACACCCTGGCTTTGTTCGATCGCGCTGCTGGAGATATCGCCGATCAGGCTGCGCATGCCATCCACCTCGCTGACGATACCATCGATGGCGGCGCCTGCCTGTTCGGCGCGGGTGGCGCCGGCCTGGCTCTTGGCCACGCTCTGGCTGATCAGGGCCTTGATCTCGCGCGCGGCGTTGGCGCTGCGCTGGGCCAGGGTGCGCACTTCGGCCGCCACCACGGCAAAGCCGCGTCCGGCCTCACCGGCGCGGGCGGCTTCGACGGCCGCGTTCAGGGCCAGGATGTTGGTCTGGAAGGCGATGCTGTCGATGAGGCCATTGATCTCACCGATCTGGGTCGAGGACTGGGCGATTTCGTGCATGGTCTGCACCACCTGCATCACGATCTCGCGCCCCTGCGCGGCTGCCTCGCTGGTCTGTTGCGCCTGGGCATGGGCGGCCTGAGCCGTATCGGCGCTATGCCGCACTGCCACCGACATCTGCTCGGCCGCCGCGGCGGTCTGCTGCAGATGGGCATGGGTGGCGGCGGTGCGCTGGCGCAGGTCGGCGTTGTCGTCGGCGATCTGGTGATTGGCTTGATCGAGTCCGGCGAGCTGGGCGGAAACGTCGTCGATCAGGGCGCGCAGGTTCAGCCCGGCCTGGTTGACCGCGCGCAGCAGTTGTCCGATCTCGTCGATGCGGTCCAGGCCCTGGGTCTGGGCCGGCTGGCCGCAGGCGACCGCCTTGGCCTGTTGCAGCACCAGCGCCAGCGGCGCAGCCAGGCGTCGTTCCAGCCACCAGCCGGCCGCGCCCAGTGCGGGCAGCAGGCTCACCGCCAGGGGCAGCAGCGGTGCATTCAGCAGGGCCTGGGCCCCGATTGCCGTCACGGCAACAGCGCCCAGGGCCAGCCGGAGGCGCCAGCGTACCGGCATGAGCTGGCCCAGCCGCGTCCACGACCATAATCCCCGGCGGACCACCAGGCCCTGACAGAAGTGCAGCCCCTGGGCGCGGCCCTCGCGGAAGCGGCGATAGAGTGCCGCCGCCGCGCTGATTTCGGCAGTCGAGGGGCGGGTGCGCACCGACAGGAAGCCGCGGATCTGGCCGCCCCGGCGGATCGGCGCGACGTTGGCGCGGACCCAGTAATGATGGCCGTCGGCGCGGCGGTTCTTGACCACGGCGGTCCAGGCCTGCCCCTGCCGCAGGGTGGCCCACATGTCGGCGAAAGCTTCACGCGGCATGTCAGGATGGCGAACGATATTGTGTGGCTGGCCGATCAGCTGGTCGCGGGAAAAGCCGCTGATGTCGACGAAGCTGGAGTTGGCATAGGTCAGCACGCTGCTGGTGTCGGTACTGGACATGAGCGTGGCCTGGGCCGGGAAGGGGTACCCGGCCTCGTCATCGGCCGCCGTGCCGATGAGGCCGGCCTTTGGATGGAGCAGGACGGGCGGCTTGGCCTGGCTGATGCGGTGGTGGGGCAGATCGTGGGACGGACCGAGGGATGGGGAGGCACCTTGGTCGACACGAGGGACCAGGTCCTGGGGCAAGTCGTTGATCTTCATAGGCGTAAGACGATGGCAATGGCGATGGCAATGGCAAAACGATGCCCGGTCCGCGGGCCGGATGGGCCTGTGGACGGCGTGGGTGTGAATGGGAATGAGTGGTCCGGTGCTTCGGCGATCCGTCGGGTCGGATCAGGCAGGGACGCGCCTGGTGGGTGGCCGGGTCAGCCGTCCAGGATGTGCACGACGATCATCTGATTTGTTCTCCAGCTGCGTGGGTGTCGCCTGCCGAACTTGCAGACGCGTTTCCGGTTGCACGCCGTGCAACGAGAAAGGCTAGCTTTATAACGCGAACGCGACACCCACCGCCTGGGACTGATTGCGATATGTCAAAACGTGAGCAAAATTCATTCTGGCAATCTTTCCCTGTGGAATGAAGCCTTGTTCATCACCGATCTTCTTCCTCACAATTGCTCATATGGAAATGCGAATGATCTTTCGTTGGACATGAAAAAAGCGCAGCCCGCGGGATGCGCTTTCGTCACGGCTACAGCTGTCTTCAGAGTTCGATACGCGTCCCCAGTACCTGCAGGAATTGCGCGAGCCAGGCCGGATGGGCGGGCCAGGCCGGGGCGGTGACCAGCTTGCCATCCGTGACGGCGGCATCCACGGCGATGTCGGCGAACTGGCCACCGGCCAGTTTCACCTCGGGTGCGCAGGCCGGGTAGGCCGAGACCTTCTTGCCTTCCAGCACGCCGGCGGCAGCCAGCACCTGCGGGCCGTGGCAGACGGCGGCGATGGGCTTGTCGGCCTTGGCGAAGGCCTGCACCAGTTCGATCACCTTGGGGTTCAGGCGCAGATATTCCGGGGCACGGCCACCGGCCACCACCAGGGCGTCGTAGCCGGCCGCGCTGACCTCGTCGAAGCTGGCGTTGAGGGCGAACTGGTGGCCGGGTTTCTCGGTATAGGTCTGGTCGCCTTCGAAGTCGTGGATGGCGGTCTTGATCTTGTCGCCGGCCTTCTTGCCGGGGCAGACCGCGTGTACGGTGTGGCCCACCATCTGCAGCGCCTGGAAGGGCACCATGGTTTCGTAGTCTTCGGCGAAATCACCGGTCAACAGCAGGATCTTCTTTGCAGCCATCATCATCTCCTTGGGGGAAGGACCGCCGGGCGCGGGGAGGGCGCGCAGCGGCCGGGTTGGAACGGATGTCTTGTCGATCTACGGCGAGTCCAGCCAGCGCATCTGCCGCGACTGGCCCATCAGGAAGTCGCGGTTGAGCTCCACGCATTCGCGCAGATAACTCCACAGCGCCGAGACCCGCGCCACATGCCGCTGCTCGCTGGAGGCCACCAGCCAGAAGGTGCGCGTGATGGCGATCTCGTCGGGCAGCACCGGCACCAGTTGCTCGGACTGCTGGGCCAGGAAGCAGGGCAGGATCGCCAGCGCGCGCCCGGCGCAGGCCGCCGTGTACTGCGCCACCACGCTGGTGCTGCGGAAGGCGCGGAAGGCGTCCGGCGCCACCGTATCCTTGTAGCGCAATTCTTCACTGAAGACCAGATCATCGATGTAACCGATGAAGTTATGTTGCGCCAGATCAGACACGGTGTGAATGGTCGGGTGCTGGGCCAGGTACTCACGTGAAGCATAAAGCTTCAGGACATAGTCGGACAGTTTTGTGACCACGTAATTACCCGACAAGGGACGCTCGATGGAGACGCTGATGTCGGCCTCGTGCTTGGACAGGTTCACGAAGCGCGGCATGGGCAGCATGTCCACCGTGATATGCGGATTGCGGGCGCAGAAGTGGGCAATGTGCGGCGCCAGGACGTAGGTGCCGAAACCTTCGGTGGCACCCAGGCGGACCTGGCCGGAGAGCTTGCTGTTGTGGCCGCCCAGTTCCTCGGTGGCAGCGTAGAGGGTACTTTCCACCTGTTCGGCGTATTGCACCAGCCGATAGCCGTCGGCGGTCAGCTTGTAGCCGTGGTTGTTGCGGTCGAACAGCTGGCTGCCGACCTGTTCCTCGAAGCGCTTCATCCGGCGCGAGACGGTGGAGTGGTCGATGCCCAATTTCTTGGCCGCATCCACCAGCCCCTGGCTGCGCGTGAGTTCGAGGAAGACCCTCAGATTGTCCCAGTCCAGCATCTCGTCTCCATGGCTTTTCCTGATCTTGGATTTGCATTGATGCAAAAGCGTTTTGTCTTTGTGGTTATTGTATCGATAAATACGCACATGCAGAATAGCGGGGCCGCAATGGCACCCAAGTGGTGCAGAGGTCGCCAGGCGGCAGGAGGATCACGGCAAGGTCCGGCATCGGGATATCGAGCGCATCGATACCCACCGGGCGGGCCGACAACAATCACAAGATCAAGGAGACAAGATGCGCAAGAACGCTTTCGGCCGTTCCCTCTCGGCCGCTGCGGTGGCCTGTACCGTTTCGCTGGTGGCCAGCGTGGCGCCCGTCACCAATGCCATGGCGCAGGATGCCAACACGGTCAAGATCGGTGTGCTGACCGACATGTCCGGCCCGTATTCGGCCATGGGCGGCCAGGGCTCGGTGGTGGCGGCCAAGATGGCGGTGGAGGATTGCCTCAAGAACGAATGCAAGGGCATGAAGATCGAGGTGCTCTCGGCTGACAACCAGAACAAGCCCGACGTGGGCGTGACCCGTGCCCGCGAATGGCTGGATCGCGACAAGGTCGAGGCCATTGCCGACCTGACCAATTCCTCGGTCGCGCTGGCTGTGCAGAAGCTGATCAAGGACAAGGGCGGCATCGCCATGTACAGCGGCCCGGCCACCGGTGCGCTGACCACCGCCGAATGTGCGCCCAACGGCTTCCACTGGATGTTCGACACCTACTCCCAGGCCGCCGGTGCAGCGGCGGCGCTGACCAAGCTGGGCAACAAGTCCTGGTACTTCGTGACGGTGGACTATGCCTTCGGTCATTCGCTGGAGAAGGATGCCTCCGACGTGGTCAAGGCCAATGGCGGCACGGTGGTGGGTTCGGTGCGCCACCCGCTGAACGCCTCGGACTTCTCGTCCTTCCTGCTGCAGGCGCAGGCGTCCAAGGCACAGGTGATCGGCCTGGCCGATGGTGGCACCGACGTGGTCAACGCCATCAAGCAGGCGCGCTCGTTCGCCATCGGCGGCAAGGACCAGCGTCTGGTGGCGCTGCTGGTGTTCCTGTCGGATGTGCATGCGCTGGGTCTGGAGGCGGCACAGGGGCTGGTCTATACCGATGGGTTCTACTGGGATTACGACGATCAGACGCGCGCCTTTTCCAAGCGCTTCGAATCGCAGTTCAAGAACATCAAGCCGACCATGGTGCAGGCGGGTGTCTATTCCAGCGTCTATCAGTTCCTGAAGGCGCGTGCTGCCGCCAAGACCTCCGACTGGAAGGTGGTTTCGCAGAAGATGCGCGAGATTCCGATCTCCGACGCCGTCATGCGCAATGCCTCCATCCGTCCCGATGGCCGCGTGATCCACGACATGTACCTGTACCAGGTCAAGACCCCGGCCGAATCCAAGGGCGCCTGGGATTACCTGAAACTGCTGTCGGTGATCCCGGCGCAGCAGGCCTTCCGTCCGATGGATGCGGCCTGCCCGCTGGTCAAGCAGTAATCGGTCAAGCCGGGAGCGCTGCTCCCGGCCGTGCTCTCCCTACCTCTCATCACCTCTTCACACTGGAAACTGCAATGAGCCAAGCCAATATCCCCAACGTTCCCCTCTACCTCAACGGTGAAAAGGTGCAGTCCACCTCCAAGGAGTGGCGCGACGTGCTGAACCCGGCCACCCAGGAAGTGGTGGCCCGCGTGCCCTTCGCCACCAAGGAAGAAGTCGATCGCGCCGTCGCCAACGCCAAGGAAACCTTCAAGACCTGGCGCAATACCTCGCTGGCGCAGCGCATGCGCATCATGCTCAAGTTCCAGCAACTGCTGCGCGAGAACATCGCCCCGCTGGCCGAACTGATCACCCGTGAACACGGCAAGACCCTGCCGGACGCCGAAGGCGAAGTCATGCGCGGCCTGGAAGTGGTGGAGCACGCCTGCTCGATCACGTCCCTGCAACTGGGCGAACTGGCCGAGAACGTGGCCGGCGGGGTGGACGTCTACACCCTGTACCAGCCGCTGGGCGTGGGGGCCGGCATCACCGCCTTCAACTTCCCGGTGATGCTGCCTTGCTTCATGTTCCCCATCGCCGTGGCCTGCGGCAATACCTTCGTGTTGAAGCCCTCCGAACAGGACCCCACCTCGTCGCTGTTCCTGGTCGAACTGGCCAACCAGGCCGGCCTGCCGCCGGGCGTGCTCAACGTGGTGCATGGCGGCCCGGACGTGGCCAACATGATCTGTGACCATCCGGATATCAAGGCGGTCTCTTTCATCGGTTCCACCCATGTCGGCACCCATATCTACCGTCGCGCCAGCGAAGCCGGCAAGCGCGCCCAGTGCATGATGGGCGCCAAGAACCACTGCATCGTGCTGCCCGATGCGCCCAAGGACCAGGCCATCAACAACCTGCTGGGTGCGGCCTTCGGTGCGGCCGGCCAGCGCTGCATGGCCAACTCGGTCGTGGTGCTGGTGGGTCAGACCCGCGAGTGGATTCCCGAGATCGTCGAACGCTCCAAGGCCATGAAGGTCGGCCCGGGCACCGACCGCAAGGCTGATGTCGGCCCGCTGGTGTCGCAGGCAGCCAAGCAACGCGTGGAGCGCCTGATCGCCAGCGGTGTGGAGCAGGGTGCCAAGCTGCTGCTGGATGGCCGCAATTGCACCGTGGCCGGCAACGAGAAGGGCAACTTCGTCGGCCCCACCGTCTTCACCGGCGTCAAGCCCGAGATGGATATCTACACCCAGGAAATCTTTGGCCCGGCCATGTGCATCGTGGAACTTGAGACGCTGGACGAGGCGATTGCCTTCATCAACGCCAATCCGAACGGCAACGGCACCTCCATCTTCACCAGCTCCGGTTATGCGGCGCGCAAGTTCCAGAACGAGATCGACGTCGGCCAGGTCGGCATCAACGTGCCCATCCCGGTGCCGGTGGCCTACTTCAGCTTCACCGGTTCGCGTGCTTCCAAGCTGGGCGACCTCGGTCCCAACGGCAAGCAGGCAGTCACCTTCTGGACCCAGACCAAGACCGTCACCGCGCGCTGGTATGCGCCCGATGAAGAGGCTGGCCAGGTCAACACCACCATCACCCTGAAGTGAGGAGAGCAGCATGAGCGCCAACATCGTCTTCATCGGCCTGGGCAACATGGGGTTGCCGATGGCGCAGAACCTGGTCAAGGCCGGCTTCTCGGTCAGCGGTCATGACCTGGTCAAGGCCAGCGTGGACAAGCTGGTCGAGACCGGCGGCAAGACCGAAGCCGATTCCATGGCGGCGGTGGCCAAGGCCGACGTGGTCATCACCATGCTGCCGGCCAGCCGGCACGTGGAGTCGCTCTACCTGGGCGAGGCTGGTATGCTGGCCTCGGCCAAGCCCGGCACCCTGCTGATCGACTGCTCCACCATCGCGCCGGAAGCGGCACGCAAGGTGGCCGCAGCGGCCAGGGAGCGTGGTTTCGAGATGCTGGATGCGCCGGTCTCCGGTGGCACCAATGGCGCTACCGCCGGCACCCTGACCTTCATGGTGGGCGGCAGCCAGCAAGCCTTCGAGGCGGCCCAGCCCTATCTGCAGAAGATGGGAAAGGCCATCTACCATGCCGGCGAGAGCGGCAGCGGCCAGACCGTCAAGGTCTGCAACAACATGCTGCTGGGCATCCTGATGATCGGGACCTCGGAAGCCATCCGCCTGGGCATTGCCAATGGCATGGACCCCAAGGTGCTCTCGGAGATTATGTCCAAGAGCTCCGGGCGCAACTGGACGCTGGAAGTCTATAACCCTTGCCCCGGAGTGATGGATACTGCGCCGGCCTCCAAGGGCTATGCCGGCGGCTTCGGTGTGGACCTGATGCTGAAGGACCTGGGCCTGGCCGTGGAAAACGCGCTGGCGACCAACTGCGCCATCCCGCTGGGGGCGGCGGCCCGCAATCTGTACGACATCCACAGCATGAATGGCGCCGGCAAGCTGGACTTCTCCAGCATCTTCAACATGCTGGGCAAGGCGCAGTAAGCCACCCGGAGAGGCTGCAAACGAAAAGGGACGACCTGTTGCTGGTCGTCCCTTTCTTCATGTTGCTGCGTGGAGAGCAGCAGCTAGTCACTTCACTTGCTGCTCATTTCCTCACTTCTTTACTTCATCCTCGATATGGGCGCGGATGATGTCGGCGAAGCTGGCATCTGCGGTGAAGCCCAGGGCCTTGGCGCGCTTGGCTTCGAACTGGCCGGGCCAGGAGTTGACGATGCGCTTGATGGCTTCATCTTCCTTCCATTCGATCAGCTTGACCACGTCCGCACCGGCCACCTGTTCCAGGGCATCGACCATGTCCTTGACGGTGACGCACAGGCCGTCGATGGACAGGAAGCGTGCCAGGCCCAGGTCGGCGCCATTGATTTCATGGCCGTGGATCAGGTTGGCGATGGCCTGGCGCGGCGACATCAGCCACATGCGGGTGTCCGGCGTGACCGGGCAGACCGAGGGCTGGCCGTTGAGCGGTTCGCGGATGATGCCGGAGGCAAAGCTGGAGGCCGCCTTGTTGGGTGCGCCCGGGCGCACCGAGATGGTGGGCATGCGCAGGGCGCGACCGTCGATGAAACCCTTGCGTGAATAATCCTGCACCAGCAGTTCGCCCATCACCTTTTGCGCACCGTAGGAACTTTGCGGCATCAGCAGGGTGTTGTCCGGCACCACGGCCGGCAGTTCGCCACCGAACACCGCCACCGAGCTGGTGAACACCACGCGCGGCTTGCTGCCGACGGCGCGGGCACGTTCCAGGATGACGCGGGTGGCGTCGAAGTTGATCTTCATGCCCAGGTCGAAGTCGGCCTCGGCGTGGCCGCTGACGATGGCGGCCAGGTGGAAGATGGATTGCGTCTCGGCGGTGATGACGCGCTCGATCACGGCGGTGTCGGCGATGTCGCCGGTGACCGCTTCGATGCGCGGATCATTGAAGCCCTGGGCCGGCACCACGTCCAGCAGGGTGATGCGCTTGATCTCCTGCTGCTGGCCGTCGCGGCCGGTAAGGGTGCCGCGCTGCAGCAGCTGGCGTGCCAGTCGGCTGCCCAGGAAGCCGGCGCCGCCGGTGATGACGATATGCATGTGTTCTCCTCGTGGTCTGTGGTCGCTGGTCTGGGTCGGGGGACCTGACATCAGGCGCATGGTTGCAGTATCTGGGCTATCTGCCCGTTGTTCGACAGCGATTATAGCAAAGTTGTAATACAACTTTGCGCGCGTTTGAAAGAAGTCGCAAAAGCCAAAGATGGCGCGGTATCATGCGCGCCATGAAGACATCCTCCTCCTCCAGGCCGCAGGGATCGGCCCTCGCAACGATGGCGGCGAACGTGCGCGGCAAGACCACGCTGGCTGACCATGTCACTAGCGTGCTGGCGCAGCAGATCCGGGGCGGCGAGTTTGCACCCGATGCGCGCCTGCCTTCGGAGATGGAGCTGACCGAACGCTTTGCGGTGAGCCGCACCGTGATCCGCGAGGCGATTTCGCGGCTGAAGTCAGAAGGCCTGGTCGGTTCGCGGCGGGGCAGCGGGACGGTCGTGTTGCCGGTGACCCAGACCACGCCGTTCCGGCTCGATCTGGGCGGGGATGATGGCCGCGATTCCATCCAGGCCGTGCTGCGGGTGATCGAGTTGCGGCGTGGGGTCGAGGGTGAGATGGCGGCGCTGGCCGCGCAGCGCCGCAGCAAGGCGCAGAACCAGGCCATCCAGCTGGCCTTGCAGGCCATCGATGCCGCTGCCGCAGCTGGCCGCGATGGCGTGCAGGAAGACTTTGCCTTCCATGCGGCCATTTCCAATGCTTCACATAATCCGCTCTATACCTCGCTGGTGCAGTTCCTGAGCCAGTTCCTGCATGCCGCGATCCGCGTGGCACGGATGAACGAGGCGCGCAGCAGCGAGTTCGTGCAACAGGTGCGCGCCGAGCATGCGGCGCTGGCTGCGGCCATCAGCGCGGGCGATGCCGACGCGGCGCGCACGGCGGCCTTGCTGCATATGGAAAATTCGGCCAAGCGCATCCAGGCTGCGGACAAGGCGTTCTGGGCCAGTGCCGAAGGACAGGCGGCGGCACGCGACCTGGCGCGGGTGAAGAGCGGGAATTGACTGCGGAAGACCGCCGGGATGGCGGCTGAAAGGGCATAAAAAAACGCTGCACAAGGCAGCGTTTTTTATTGGCATCGGCAAGGATCAGCCGCGCACGACCTTCTTGTATTCGTTGGTGCGGGTGTCGATTTCGATGTCGTCATCCTGGCTCACGAACAGCGGCACCATCACGACGATCTGGTTGGCTTCGATGGCGTTTTCGATCTTGGCTTCCTTCAGGACGTTGCCCGAGGTGTTGCCCTTGACGGCCGGTTCCGAGTAGGCAACCTTGCGCACGATGGTGGTGGGCATTTCGACCGAGATGGCCTTGCCGTCATAGAACACGGCTTCGCACTGCATGCCGTCCTTCAGGTAGCCGATGGCGTCGCCCATGTTCTCGCCTTCGATTTCGTACTGGTTGTACTCTTCGTCCATGAAGACGTACAGCGGGTCAGCGAAGTACGAGTAGGTCACCGGCTTCTTGTCCAGCACCACGACGTCGAACTTGTCGTCGCCACGGAAGACGCTTTCCTGGGGGCTGTTGGTCAGCAGGTTCTTCATCTTCCACTTGTAGGTGAAGCCGGTACGGGAAGAACCGTTGACGTCCGAGCGCAGGACGATCATGGGCTTGCTGTCGACCATAATGATGTTGCCGACGCGGATTTCTTTTGCAAATTTCATAGCGATGTGTCGTGAAAAGTAGGTTTTTTCAAACTGTCAGTAGCCCACTGGTAAAACTTCACCGCAAGCCCACGTACGATTGAATGCCAAACTGCGTTAAAACTGTAGCCCGCTATTTTAACCCATTTTCAGCGCTGTTCCACTCTTGCTCGACCAGCTGACGGGCGAAGCGGAGCAAATTGTCCATCCAGTCGCCATTTGCCAACATCTCCTGCAGCCACTGCCCTGCAGCCTCGGTCACGACCGGCAGCTCGGTCTGCAGCGTGCGCCAGTTGGCGTGCCAGTCGAGTTCGCCGGGATAGGCGCCGTTCCAGGCCCGGTTCAGGTCGGCAACGGCAGCCGTGGCAGGGTGGTAGATCTTCAGGAAGGCGTTGAGCTTGGTGTGGTGAAGGTTCTTGTCCTGGTGATAGATATTCCAGATGAAGGGCTTGCCGGCCCACTGGGCGCGTACGAAGGAATCTTCACCCCGGACAAAATTGAGGTCACAGCTCCACAGCAGGCGATCGTAGTCGGTCTGGGCCACGAAGGGCAGCACCCGCACGCTCAGGGCGCCGCGCGTGGCGCCTGCGCCAGGAATCATGGGGGCAGCCAGGAAATCCTCGACCACGGCGCGACCCACGCCTTCGGGGACGAGGCAAGTGACCGGCGCCGGTGAATCTTGCCAGCTTGCAAACAGTTCGCGGATGGGCGCGTAGTCATAGCAGAACAGCGAGACCTTGCAGGCTTGCGCCTCCTGGGCTGTCACGCCCAGGCGCGCCAGCAGGGCGGGACCTGCGTTGCTGGCCAGGAAAGCCTGCCGTTGCGCTTCCAGTCCGGCCTCGACCGTGAGGCCGCCGGTACGCTGGTTGAAGCCGGGGAAGAAGAAATATTTGGTCAGCTTCAGCGAACGATGCGGGGAGGGGAGGGTGTGGCACCCCTCGACCCAGGTTTCGGCCGACAAGCCTTCCAGGTTGAACCAGACCGGCTTGACCGGACGCTGTGCCATGGCCTCTACGTAGCCAGGCGGGATCTCGCAGCCGAAGAACTCGATGACGATATCAGCCACGTCGGCTGGCCCATAATGGCCATCCTGCCCGCGCCAGTGCTGCACGGTCACGCCGGCCAGCTCCTGGGTGGCGGCATCGGTCTGCACTTCCGGCCAGATGCGGCGGAAGCTGACCAGATCATCGACCCACAGGCGCACCGCCAGGCCATGTTCATGCGCCAGTTGCCGCGCCAGCCGCCAGCAGATGCCGATATCCCCATAGTTATCGACGACCTTGCAGAACAGGTCCAGGGAGTGCAGGGGATTGCGGGCGGCAGGCATAGGGCGGGTCAGGGAACGGAGAGATAGGCGGTAAGCAGATAAACAGCAGCAGGGCTGCATGATACCCATTTGTGGAGACGGAAGTTGCACGGCAGTTGCACAGTAGTTGTACGGCCTTGAGCAACAGATTCAAGATATTTCAAATTAAATCGCTTGCAATTTAATTTTGAGCTGTTTAATATTCGATCCATGGACAAGACGCACACAACGACGCTACCGGATGCCTTGATCGACGAAGCCCTGCTTCTCGACAACCAGCTCTGTTTCGCGATGTACTCTGCGTCGTTGGCAATGACCAAGGCCTACAAGAAGATCCTGGCGCCGCTGGACATCACCTACCCGCAATACCTGGTGATGATGGTCTTGTGGGAAAAGGATCAGGTGACCGTATCGGAGCTGGGCAGCCGCCTGTTCCTGGATTCTGGTACGCTCACCCCGCTGCTCAAGCGCATGGAAACGATGGGTTTGTTGCATCGTAACCGCGACGCCGGTGACGAGCGCAGGGTGGTGGTGAGCCTGAGCGATGCCGGCCGCTCCCTGCGCGAAAAAGCCAAGGCCGTGCCGCTGCAGATGAGCTGCATGTTGCCCTCGCTGGATCAGGTCAGGCAGCTTGTGGTGGAACTGAAGGAAGTCCGCAAGGGTTTGTATGGCGCCGAAGAGCAGTGATCGCACCTGTTACACTGGCTTTTATATTGTGCGCAATAATATAGTGAATTATTTATAGCATTATCGCAGCAGGCAGCAAAACGAAAGCATCACACGTCATACACGTATCACGCAGTAGCAGAAGTCGCTGAAGTAGCAAGACGATTTAGCAAGTCGATGGTGATCGAAAGCGAATCTTTCGACGCCATGCCCTCAAACGGAACCCGCTAGGGTTTTAACCTGAACATTGAAAGGAAAGACCATGCCCTCCAACAAGATCGAAAAAGCCCTGTACACCGCCACCGCTACCGCTACCGGCGGCCGTGAAGGTTCTGCCAAGTCCTCCGACGGCGTCCTGGACGTCAAGCTGTCGACCCCCAAGGAACTGGGCGGCGCCGGCGGTAGCGGCACCAACCCGGAACAACTGTTTGCCGCCGGTTATTCGGCTTGCTTCCTGGGCGCGCTGAAGTTCGTCGCCGGCCAGGCCAAGGTTGCCCTGCCGGCTGACGCCAGCATCACCGGCAAGGTCGGCATCGGCCAGATCCCGGGCGGCTTCGGCATCGAAGCCGAGCTCAACATCTCGCTGCCGGGCGTGGACAAGGCCGTGGCGCAAGACCTGGTGAACAAGGCTCACCAAGTCTGCCCGTACTCCAACGCCACCCGCGACAACATCAACGTGACCCTGAACCTGGTCTGATCCGTTGATGCAAGCGCTTCCCTTTACGGGAAGCGCGGATGAAAAAATCGCCGCTGCGACTTCGGTCCCAGCGGCGATTGTCGTTTGCGGCTTGCCGGTCAGTCTGCACGACCAGGTGCCCGCAGCAACCCTTGCAGCAGGGTGCGGGCCACGCAACGGTGGAAGGGCATGATTGCGGCCAGATAAAACTCGCCCAGCCAGCGCTTGGTGCGCACGACGGTGGTGACGGTCAGCCACTGGTCGCCGACATCGTCGATATCGCCGACATTGCCGACCTCATTGGCATCACTGGTCGCCTCCACAGCATGGCCGGATGACTTTTCCACACAGAGGCGGAAGTCGAGGTGGCTGTCATCGAGCCCCATCACCACCCGGCGTGGCTCGGCCATCAACAGCGGGAAACCCGCCGGTGCGCCGTTGTCCGACGCGCGCTTCAAGCCCAGCGGTGCCACCAGTCGGTCGCGCAGCGTCAGCAGGGCGCTGATCCAGGCCGGTTGCGCGGCCATCATCCTGGCGGTGATCTCGGTGGTGTTCAACTGTGCCAGTTGCGGCGTAAGCCGGATGCGGAAGCTGTCGGCGAAACCGGCGCCGGGCAGCAGGGCCCAGTGGCGCGGGGCAGGAGCGATCTCTTCGGTGTGCTGGAAGTGCGATGCAGGCATGATGACCTCGAAGCGGGTTGAAAAAAAGCCGGTAGCAGGGCTACCGGCTTGCTCCTCCGAGCCTACTTGCCGTTGCGCCGCTGCTTTTCCGCCGCGCGGGCGCTGGCGAAGCGCTCGTGGGTTTCCTCAGCCTTGCGGCGCCCGAAGGCGTAGTTGGCTTCCAGCCACATGACATTGATGATGCCGAAGGCCAGCGCCAGGCCGATGCCGAGTATCCAGGCGAAATACCACATGATGTTCTCCTTGTTCCAGATTGCGATTGCGCGTAATCAATACGCCGTATGTTCGTTGTCGTGAATGTCCTTGGCCGTGACCTTGCCCTTGACCACGCGATACACCCAGCCGGTGTAGAGAATGATCAGCGGCAGGAAGATCAGCACCATCCAGAACATCAGGCCCAGGGTCTTGTGGCTGGAGACCGAATCCCACAGGGTCAGGCTGCTCTTGGCATCCAGCGAGGAAGGCATGATGAAGGGGAACAGCGACATGCCGGCCGTGAGGATGATGCCGGTCACTGACAGGCCGCTGGCGATGAAGGCCAGGCGGGCACTGCGCACCATGGCCAACAGCGCTGCCAGCACCGCACCGGCCACGCCCAGCGCCGGGAACAGTTTGGTCGCGGGCCACTTGGCGTAGTTGTCGAACCAGGCTCCGGCGACCACTTCCACGGTCTTGGCCAGGGGTGTGAAGGCGCTGTTGGCGTCGGGCATGGAGGTGATGCGATAACCCGGCATCTGGGCTACCCAGAAGCCGCCGGCCACGAACAGCAGGACCGTCGCCAGGGCGGCGCCCATGATGGTCTTGCGCGAACGTTCGGCCACCACGGCATCGGTCTTGACGAAGGCGAAGGCGGCGCCATGCATCAGCAGCATGGCCACCGACAACAGGCCAGCCAGCAGGCCGAAGGGGTTCAACAGGGCAAAGAAGCTGCCGGTGTATTCGACCCGCATGGTGTCGTCATAGTGGAAGGGCACACCCAGCAGCAGGTTGCCGAAGGCCACGCCGCAGATCAGGGGCGGCACGAAACCACCGATGAACAGGCCCCAGTCCCAGGCGTTGCGCCAGCGCGGATCGGCCACCTTGCTGCGGTAGTCGAAACCGACCGGGCGGAAGAACAGCGAGAACAGTAACACCATCAGGGCGATGTAGAAGCCCGAGAAGGCGGTGGCATACACCAGCGGCCAGGCGGCGAAGGTGGCGCCGCCGGCGGTGATGAACCAGGTCTGGTTGCCTTCCCAGGTGGGGCCGATGGAGTTGATCAGGATGCGCCGTTCGGTATCGGTGCGGCCGGCAAAGGGCAACATCATGCCCACGCCGAAGTCGAAGCCGTCGGTGAGCGCAAAGCCGATGATGAGTACGCCGACGAAGGCCCACCAGATCAGCTTGAGTGTTTCGTAATCGAAGATCATTCTGCTTTCCTCATTTCTTCTGGTGGCTTAGTGGCTGCCGGCATTGGCCGACGGATTCAGGGGCGGCGGCAGGACATCGTCGGGGCCGTTTTCGCGGCCCTTGGTTTCCCAGTGATATTGGCCGGTATGCAGGCTGCTGGGGCCGAGGCGGGCATACTTCACCATCAGGATCATCTCCACCACCAGCAGGAAGGTATAGAACAGGATGAAGCCGGCCAGGCTGAAGTAGAGGCTGCCCGGCTGCAGCGAGGAGGCCGACAGGTGGGTCGGCAGGATGCCGGCAATGGTCCAGGGCTGGCGGCCGTATTCGGCTACGATCCAGCCCAGTTCGGCGGCGATCCAGGGCAGCGGGATCGAGATCACGGCCAGGCGCAGCAGCCAGCGTTGCGGAGCCAGCTGCTTCTTGGCCAGGAACCAGAACGAGGCGGCGAAGATGAACAGGAACAGGAAGCCCAGCGCCACCATGCCGCGGAAGGCCCAGAACAGCGGCGCGACCTTGGGGATGGTGTCGTTCACAGCCATGCTGATCTGCTCCGGCGTGGCATCGACCACGTTGTTGGTGTACTTCTTCAACAGCAGGCCGTAGCCCAGGTCCTTCTTGAGCTTGTCGAACTCGGCGCGGGCTTCGGGCGACTTGTCGCCGGATTTCAGCCGGGTCAGCGCGGCATAGGCCAGCATGCCGTTGCGGATACGGGCTTCGTGTTCCTTCTTGAGGTCCTTGATGCCCAGCACCTGGGTATCGGCCGAGCGGGTTGCGATCAGGCCCAGCACGTAGGGAATCTTGACGGCGTAGTCGGTGCGTTCTTCCTTGTCATTGGGCAGGCCGAACAGGGTCAGGCCGGCCGGGGCGGGGTGGGTGTCCCACTCGGCCTCGATGGCGGCCAGCTTGACCTTGTTGACTTCACCGGCGGTGTAGCCCGATTCATCCCCCAGCACGATCACCGAGAGCGTGGCGGCCAGGCCGAAGCCTGCAGCCACCGCAAAGGAGCGCAGCGCGAAGGCGGTGTCGCGGGCCTTGAGCAAGTACCAGGCGGAGACGCCCAGCACGAACATCGATGCCGTCACGTAACCGGCGGCCACGGTGTGCACGAACTTGACCTGCGCCACCGGGTTGAAGATCACCTCGGTCATGCTGACCAGTTCCATGCGCATGGTCTCGAAGTTGAATTCCGCGCCTACCGGATTGTTCATCCAGCCGTTGGCGATCAGGATCCACAGCGCCGACAGGTTCGAGCCCAGCGCCACCAGCACGGTGACGATCAGGTGCTGCTTGCGGGAGAGCTTGTCCCAGCCGAAGAAGAACAGGCCGACGAAGGTCGATTCGAGGAAGAAGGCCATCAACCCTTCGATGGCCAGTGGCGTGCCGAAGATGTCACCGACGTAGTGCGAATAGTAGGACCAGTTGGTACCGAACTGGAATTCCAGGGTGATGCCGGTGGCCACGCCCATGGCGAAGTTGATGCCGAACAGCTTGCCCCAGAAGCGGGTCATGTCCTTGTAGATCTGGTTGCCGGTCATGACGTAGACCGACTCCATGATGACCAGGATCCAGGACAGGCCTAGCGTGAGGGGAACGAACAGGAAGTGATAGAGCGCCGTGACGGCAAATTGCAGCCGTGACAGCGAGACGACTTCATCGATGGGGACCATGTTGGGTTACTCCGGTTGTTTTGTGGCTTCAGGTAATGCGGAATTGACTGAACTTGAGGAACTGGCGGGAATGGGGAGAGCGCCCGGCGTGGCGGCCGGCGACGGCGCCAGCATGCGCTGCTCCACGCTTTGCAGCGGCATGCGCATGTGCTTGGCTTCGGGATGGGCGAAGAAGGTCTTGGCCAGGACCGTGATCAGGCCGATCTTGATGATCAGCAGGAGGGTGATCTCGACGCCCAGCGGCAGCTGGGTCAGGCGTGGCCATTGCCATTTGCGGGGTGTTTGCGTGACTTGCATGATGCTTAGTCCTTCTCGTTGGCGCCGCCGACGCGGAACTTGTCGCGTACATCAAGCAGCTTCTTGACCTTGGAACCCATCTTCATCAGCGATACCAGTGTTTCGGGCGACAGGCGCTGGACGTCGTCGAACCAGGAACTGGACAGTTCGATCAGTTCATACATCTCGCGCATGCGCTTCTGGACGTCCTTGTCGTCGCGTCCGCCGGGCGGCTCCAGCAGGGCGTCGCGCAGCATGGACAGGGTGGGTTCGATCTCGCGGCGGCGGCGTTCTTCCAGCAGCACCTTGAAGATGTCCCAGATATCGCCGGGCGGTTCGAAGTATTCACGCCGGTCGCCCGGCTTGTGCAGCAACTTCACCAGGCGCCAGGACTGCAACTCCTTGAGTCCCATGCTGACGTTGGAGCGCGAAAAACTGAGGTACTCGGCAATCTCGTCGGCATTGAGTGCCCGCCCGCAGATGTAGAGCAGGGCGTAGATCTGGCCGACCGTGCGATTGATGCCCCAGCGGCTGCCCATTTCGCCGAAATGGCTGATGAAGCGCTGCATGAGCGGGCTGAGTACGTTGTTTTCCATGTTCGTATATATCGAAATTTCAGTAATTACTGAAATTTAAAACAATTGCTTGTCCCATCGCAATGTCAGGCAGTTGCGTATTTCCTGATAACAGTCATCACGGATGAGAATGACCCGCTCCCGGCGCGGTTGTGCGGGGAGGTGATGGTCTGCGGTGCTCGACGGGGGTGTGAACGAAACGTCACGAAAGCTTCGCGTCCTGTGGACTTCCCGGTTCCTCAAGACGCAGCCCAGTGTTGCGCTGCATGAAGTTATTTTCACGCTTTCCTACAGCTACTGAAGAATTTGGCTGATACGAAACCTGATGCGGATCAAATAAGGTGCATTTGCAGCTCATCCGTAGGACCGATGAGTCGTGCCGTGGCTGGCGCAGCCATTATGGCCAGAGGCGCAGCATGTCGGCCGGGAGGGGTTCCATGCTGCACGGCTGTACGGCTGCATGGCCTTTCCATTTCCGAGGATGAATTTTATGCTGGGTTTCGATTTCCGCGTGGCCAGGATCGTCTGGACCGTCTTCCTGGTGGCGTTGTTGCTCTACGTCACCTACACCATTTCGGCCACCGTGCTGGTGCTGGTGTTCGC
Organism: Herbaspirillum sp. C7C2; assembly: GCF_022627865.1. Taxonomy (NCBI): domain Bacteria; kingdom Pseudomonadati; phylum Pseudomonadota; class Betaproteobacteria; order Burkholderiales; family Oxalobacteraceae; genus Herbaspirillum; species Herbaspirillum sp. C7C2. The sequence goes on along the minus strand of NZ_JABXGI010000007.1, from coordinate 164,745 downwards.
CGTCTTCTTCAGTTATCTGGTCTATCCGTTGGTGGAGCAGATCGAACGGGTGCGTCCGCCCAGGGTGCCGCGCACGGTGTCCATTGCCGTGGTGTTCGTGCTGGCCATCGGCATCGTGGCGGCGGTGGCGACCATTTTCGGCGCGCGTATCCAGGAGGAGGCGCTGCGCCTGTCCGAGCAGTTGCCGGCACTGCTGCGCTCCAATGACGCAGTGGCCAAGCTGCCCTTGCCGGGCTTCGCCGAGCCCTTGCGCGCCCGCATCCTGGGCTTCGTGCGCGACCAGTTGGCCAATGGGACCGACCAGGCCATGCCGCTGGCCAAGCAGTTCGGTGTGGGCGTCATGCACGCGGCCAGCAACCTGATCTACCTGGTGCTGGTGCCGGTGATCAGCTTCCTGTTGATCAAGGAGGCGCCGGCCATGCGCGACGAGATGCTGTCCTGGATGAATCGCTCCAACCGCAAGCTGTGGGACGGCATCATCAAGGACCTCGACGTGCTGCTCTCGCGCTACGTGCGGGCCTTGCTGTTCCTCTCCATTGCCACCTTCGTGGCCTATAGCATCGCCTTTTCGTTGATGGGTGTACCGTACGCGATGTTGCTGGCAGGCCTGGCGGCGGTGCTGGAATTCATCCCCTTCGCCGGGCCGCTGGCGGCCAGTGCGGCGGCGCTGGTGGTGGCCGGTTTCAGCGGTTATGACCACCTGCTGTGGTTGGTCGGCTTCATCGTGGCGTATCGGGTGTTCCAGGACTACGTGCTCAATCCCTACCTGATGAGCGAGGGGGTGGAAGTGAGTCCGCTGATGGTGATCCTGGGCCTGCTGGCCGGTGACCAACTGGGCGGGGTGGCCGGTATCTTCCTGTCGGTGCCGGTGATGGCCGCGCTCAAGATCATCTTCACCCGTGCCTCGGCGGCGCAAAAGCTGCGACGTGCGGCCGAAGCCCGTGAGGCCGAACTGGCGGCGCAGGCTGCGCAGGAGGCGCTCAGCTCGCCACAGGCTGAAGAGGTGGTGGCAGTGGTGCCTGCGCCGCCGGCGCGAAGCTGAGGTTGAGGCGTATCCAGCCCGGTTGCGGGCTGGTCACGGTGGCCGTGCCTCTGTGCAGGGCCATGATGGCCTTGACGATGGCCAGGCCCAGGCCGTTGGATTCGGTAAAGGCGCTGCGTGAGCGGTCGCCACGGTAGAAACGGTCGAACATGCGCGCCATCACCTGCGCAGTGACCGCATCGCTGCGGTTGTCCACCAGGATGCGGCTGCCGTTGGCATCGCTCTCGGCGGCGATGCGGATGACGCTGTCGGCCTCGCCATAGCGCACCGCATTGATGACCAGATTGCTCACGGCGCGGCGCCACATGACCAGATTGGCATGGCATGTGCCCTGTGCCTGCAGTTCGAAGCGCATGCCGCGTTCATCGGCAATCCCTTCGAAGTAGTCCGTGATCTTGCCCAGTTCTTCCTGCAGGTCGAAGCTGGTGCAGTCCACCGCCAGGGTGGCGTGGTCGGCCTGGGCCAGGAACAGGATGTTTTCGACGATGCGCGCCAGGCGCTGCAATTCTTCCACGTTCGATTCCAGCAGCTGCTCATACTCTTCCGGCGTGCGGCGCTGACCCAGGGCAACCTGGCTCTGGCCCATCAACACATTGATGGGGGTGCGGATTTCATGGGCCAGGTCGCCGGAGAACTGGGCCAGGTGGTCGTAGCCGGCTTCCAGCCGGTCCAGCATGGCATTGAAGGACAGGGCCACGCGACGTAGTTCGGCCGGCATGCCGTGCTGCTCCAGCCGCGCCGACAGGTGGTCCGGGGTGATCTGGGCGGCGCGCTGGCTCATGGCTTCCAGTGGTTGCAGGCCGCGCCGCAGCAGCAGGAAGCCCAGCAGTGCGGTCAGCACGATCGCCCCGGTGGCGGCGCCGGCGATGCGCCAGCGGTAGCTGCGCATCATCTGGTCTTCCTGCACCATCACATAGGCGGCGACGATCTCGACCACTTCTCCATCCTTGCCATCCTTGCCGCCCTTGCCGACATCGGCCAGGGCCGAGACCCAGCGCACGCGCACGCCATCGGCGCGTTCACTGGTCAGCAGGCTGGCCGAGGTGACGGGCGTGCGCACCGGTAGCGGCGTCATGGTGGGCGGCGTGAGATGGTCGGGGTTGCTCTGGATGAAGGGGGCTTCACCCAGGCGCCGGAAGATGCGTACGTCCTGCTCATTGCCCATCATGCTTTCGAAGAGGGCGGGCCGTTGTTCCATCTGCTCGACGTTGTAGAGGTCGTGCATCAGGTTGCGGAAGTGTTCGACGCGACCGATCAGCGCCTGGTCGGCCCGCAGTGACAGGGCGTCGCTGGCAGCGCGGTCGAGGTAGAAACCCAGGCCGGTGACGACCAGGCTGGTCATCAGCGCGAACAAGGCGGTGACGCGGGCGGTCAGGGTCCAGCCACGGACTGGCGGCGACACCGGAGTGGCGGCGTTCATGGCTCCTCGGAGAACATGTAGCCGACGCTGCGCACGGTGTGGATCAGTTTCTTTTCGAAGGGCGCATCGATCTTGGCGCGCAGGCGCTTGATGGCGACGTCCACCACATTGGTATCGCTGTCGAAGTTCATGTCCCAGATCTGGGATGCGATCACGCTGCGCGACAGGGCTTCGCCCTGGCGCTTGATGAGCAGGTGCAGCAGCATGAATTCCTTGTTGGTGAGCGCGATGTGGATGCCCTGGCGTGTGACCTTGTGGCGGATGTGATCGAGTTGCAGGTCGGCGATCTCGTAGACTTCGGCTTCGCGGGTGACGCCACGTCGAAGCAGGGTGCGGATGCGCAGCACCAGTTCGGTGAAGGAGAAGGGTTTGACCAGGTAGTCGTCGGCGCCCAGTTGCAGGCCGCGGATGCGGTCGTCGACATGGTCCTTGGCGGTCAGGAAGAGGACCGGCAGGTCGCGCTTGCTGCGCAGTGCGCTCATCACCTGCCAGCCGTCCAGGCCGGGCAGCATCACGTCCAGCACCACCAGGTCGTAATCCTGTTCCAGCGCCAGGTGCAGGCCGTCGGTGCCGGTGCGGGCCAGGTCGACAACATAGCCGGATTCGCGCAGGCCCTTGCGCAGGTAGTCTCCGGTCTTGGGGTCGTCTTCGATTACCAGGATGGCCATAGAGGGAATGGTGTGCCGCTGCAAAGGCGGGCAAGATGCAGGAAAATGCTGTTGATTCTAGCAATGGCGGACTTTTTCTTCATGACAAAATTGTCATGAAATTGCCACCTGACTGTCACCGCCTGACTTTTACCATGGCTTCACATCGGCAAGGCCCAGACCTTGCCCCCACCCTTTTTTGCCGGAGCGCACCATGCTGATCAAGATTCGTCCCGACCAGATCGAGATTCCGACCGCATCCGAGATCACGCCCCAGGATGTCTATCTGTCGCGCCGCAGCTTCATGGCCCGCGTGGTGGCCGGTGCGGCGCTGGCCGGCGGCATGGGCGCGCTGCCGCAGGCTTTTGCCCAGCAGGGGCGCAAGCTGCCGGCCAAGCTCAATAACGCCTACGCGGTGATGGACAAGCAGACTGCCTACAAGGACGCCACCAGCTACAACAACTTCTACGAGTTCGGGACCGACAAGGCCGACCCGGCCAAGAACGCCGGGACCCTGAAGACGGCGCCCTGGACCATCGACATCGAAGGCGAGGTGAAGAAACCCTTCACTTTAGATCTTGATGCACTGACCAAACTGGCACCGCTGGAAGAACGTATCTATCGCCTGCGCTGCGTCGAAGGCTGGTCGATGGTGATCCCCTGGATCGGCTATTCGCTCTCGGCCCTGATCAAGAAGGCCGAGCCGACCGGCAATGCCAAGTACGTCGAATTCGTCACCCTGGCCGACAAGAAGCAGATGCCCGGCATCAGCGATCCCATCCTGAACTGGCCCTACCGCGAAGGCCTGCGCATGGATGAAGCCAATCACCCGCTGACCCTGCTGACGCTGGGCATGTACGGGGAAGTGCTGCCCAACCAGAACGGTGCGCCGGTGCGCATCATCGTGCCGTGGAAGTATGGCTTCAAGTCGGCCAAGTCCATCGTCAAGATCCGTTTCGTCAAGGACGAGCCCAAGACTGCCTGGAACATGTATGCCCCCCAGGAATACGGCTTCTATTCCAACGTCAATCCGAACGTTGACCATCCACGATGGTCGCAGGCTTCCGAGCGCCGCATCGGCGAGGATGGCTTCTTCGCGCCCAAGCGCAAGACCCTGATGTTCAACGGCTATAACGACGTGGCCAGCCTCTACAGCGGCATGGACTTGCGCAAGTTCTTCTGATCCTGGACCGCCCATGCCGCTCGCTCCCGCCGTTCTCCGCAATCTGAAACCACGCAGCGTCACGCTGCTGTGGTGGGTATTCCTGGCGCTGACCCTGGTACCGCTGGCGCGGCTGGTGGTGTTCGGCTTTACCGGTGGGCTGGGGGCCAATCCGTTGGAATTCATCACCCATAGCACCGGCGACTGGACGCTATATCTGTTCTGCATCACCCTGGCCGTGACACCCCTGCGCAAGATCACCGGCCTGAACTGGCTGTTGCGCATGCGGCGCATGCTGGGGCTGATGGCCTTTTTCTACCTGTGCCTGCACTTCACGACCTTCGTCTGGTTCGATCACTTCTTCGACCTGGGCGAGATCTGGAAGGACATCGTCAAGCGGCCTTTCATTACCGTCGGCGTGCTGGCGCTGGTGCTGACGATTCCGCTGGCCATCACCAGCACCAACGGCATGGTGCGCCGCCTGGGCGGCAAGCGCTGGCAGGCGCTGCATCGGCTGGTGTACGTGATCGTGCCGCTGGGCGTGCTGCATTACTGGTGGGACAAGGCCGGCAAGAACCTGATCGCCCAGCCGCTGCTGTTTGCCGTGCTGGTCGCGCTGATGCTGGCCCTGCGTCTGTTCTGGCGCAAGGGCAGGGCGCCGGCCGGGCAGGCTTCTGCAAGTTCGCGTCCCTGAGCCGGCCTGGCTTGGGCGGCGCGGCTGCCTACAATTCTTTCTTGTCTGATCGACCGTACCGGAGATTCACCATGATCATCCTGAAACCTGCCGCCCTGGCTTCGGCCGCCTTGTGCCTGGCGCTGGCCTCGTTTGCTTGCCTTTCGACAGCCCATGCCGCGGAGGCTGCCGTGGCGGTGCCAGCCCCGGCTGGCAAGGCCGTGCTGGGCTCGACCGCCAGCAGTGAGACCGTGGTGCTGGCCGGTGGATGCTTCTGGGGCGTGCAGGGGGTGTTCCAGCATACCCAGGGCGTATTGAAGGCAGTTTCCGGCTATGCCGGCGGCAAGTCCGATACCGCCAGCTATTCCATGGTCAGCTCTGGCACCACCGGCCATGCGGAGGCGGTGCAGGTGACCTATGATCCGCGCAAGATTTCCTTCGGTCAGCTGCTGCAGATCTATTTCTCGGTGGCGCACGATCCTACCCAGCTCAATCGCCAGGGCCCGGATCAGGGCACGCAATATCGCTCGGCCATCTTCACCGCCAGTGACGAGCAGAAGCAGGCGGCCCAGGCCTACATTGCGCAGCTCAACGCGGCCAAGGTGTTTTCCGCACCGATCGTGACCCAGGTGGCGCCGCTGCAGGGCTTCTACCGCGCCGAGGATTACCATCAGGATTACGCCACCCTGCATCCCAACCAGCCCTACATCGCCTACAACGACCTGCCCAAGATCGGCAACCTGCAGAAGATGTATCCGGCCATCTACCGCGCCGATCCGGTGCTGGTGTTCAAACGCTGACATTGCCCCGCCAGCTGGCGTTCGCCCTCGTGGCGGGCAGGGATGAGACAATACGCCCGTTTGTCTCCCTTGCCCCGTCATGAATTCACACGCCACTCTCCAGCTCGCCCTCGACCATTTCGACCTGCAGGACTACGCTGCTGCCGAGCAATCGCTGTTTGCCCTGCTTGAACAGCATCCGCAGCACAAGGATGCGCTGCACCTGCTGGGCAGCGTGGCGGCCGCGCAAGGGCGTTTCGAGGAGGCTGCGCTAGCCTGGCAGCAGGCGCTGCGGCTGGTCGAGCCGGACAGCGAGGAAGCGCTGGCCCTGCGTTATCGCCTGGGCCGCGCCTTCTATGAACAGGGGCGCTTTGAAGATGCCTTCCTGCTCTATCGCGATCTGATCGAGGCGGGCCATCAGCAGGCCGAATTCTTCGTCGCCGCAGCGGCCGCTCTGCAGGCACTGTCACCTTCCGGCAAGAATGACCGGCAGGCGCTGGCCTTGCTGGATGAGGCCCTCCAGCGCAATCCCGAACAAGCCGACACCTGGCATCGCAAGGCATTGCTACATGAGCGCGCCGCTCAATGGGAGCTGGCGCGCGACTGCATCCACCAGGCGCTGCGCCTGAACGATCAGTCTGCGCAGCTCTGGCTGGCTGCCGGACTGATTGAGCACGCCCTGGGCGCCTATGAGGAAGCGCTGCGCTACTACGATCAGGCCCTGATTCTCTCGCCCGAGCTGGTGGACGCCCACGTCAGCCGCGGGACCACGTTGGCCCGCCTGCGCGACCATGAGGAGGCCATCGACAGCTATCGCCGTGCCCTGCGCATCGATGCGGGAGATGCCGACGCCCACGTCAACCTGGCGCTCTCCCTGCTTGCCCTGGGCCGGCTGGAAGAGGCGCTGCCCTTGTACGAATGGCGCTGGGAAGGACGTGATGCCGACCCCTACCGGCATGCGGCGATTCCGGCCTGGAACGGTGGCAGCAGCTTGCAAGGCAAGCGTCTCCTGCTGTGGGCCGAGCAGGGGCAGGGCGATACCATCCAGTTCAGCCGCTATGTGCTGCAGATGGTCGGGGCCGGTGCCGAAGTCGTGCTGGAGGTGCCGGCCAGTCTGCTGAGGCTGATGCACGGCTTGCCCTGCGCCGCAAGCATCCGCCTGGTGGCGATGGGACAGGCCTTGCCGGAGGTCGACTTCCAGTTGCCCTTGATGAGCCTGCCGCTGGTGTGCAATACCTCCCTGGCTTCTATCCCGGAAAGCTTTCCGGGTTCGTCCTACCTGGCGCCGGAGGCCGGCTTGTGCAGTCAGTGGGGGACCCGCATCGCAGCGCTCGCTCCCCGTGCAGCCGGACGGGTACGCGTCGGCGTGGTGTGTTCCGGCAACCCCGGCAACGTCAACGATGCACGTCGCTCTATCGCCCTCGAACGCTTTGCCACGCTGGAGCAGGCGCGTGGCGGACTGGATTTCTTCGTGCTCCAGCCTGACCTGCGCGACGCCGATGCCCAATGGCTGCGGCAGGCTGGTCCCGGCTGGCATGACCTTGGTGCCGACATCGGTGATTTCGCCGATACTGCCGCCGCCTTATCCTGCATGGATCTGCTGATCAGCGTCGATACTGCCGCCGCCCACCTGGCCGGTGCGCTCGGCCGGCCGGTGTGGGTCGCCTTGCCGCATGCGCCCGACTGGCGCTGGTTCCTGCAGCGACATGATTCCCCCTGGTATCCAACAGCCCGCCTGTTCCGTCAGCAGCAGCCCGGCGCCTGGGATGACGTGATCGGTATGCTGCGGGCCGCACTGGCGATCGAAAATTTCAAGGCTTGAGGATCGGCCAGTGCCGGGAACGGCTGGTGTCCTTGATCCAGGCTTTCGCCGTGCGACCTGAACTTTCTTGGCATTTCTCGAAAAATTACGAGAGTGCGAGAACATTTCTGCCCCAATAGACAATTCGTCACTTCGCGCATTTCCGCGATCATCCAAGACCCATTCTTGTCCTTGTCGTCGCCCGCTACCGACCGGCTACAGTGATCCTCCGAGCGCGTTGTCGGAACCCGCTGGCCGGTCGCAATTTCCGCTTTACCCAGCGCCCGAGGCGCGCCGAGGAAGCGAACTGCGCGACATCCTGTGTGGACAAGACCAACAGGAAATGATCGCACATGAACGACCACACCAAGCAACGCGCCCCCCGCTCCCTGCAGACCGGCCCGACTACCCCGCGCAGCCGCATCACCCGACTGGCGGCCACAATCGCGCTGGCCTTTGCCGGCTGGACCAGCCAGGCCGACGCCACTACCCTGGGCGACCTGGTCAGGCAGGCAGCCTTCAACAATCCGTCCGCACTGGCACGCCAGCGGGCCGCCGAAGCGGCGGCTGACGCCGTCTCGTCCGCACGCTGGCAATTCTTCCCTACGCCTTCGCTCTCTGTGGAACGTGCCGGGATGACCAGTTCCCGTGATATCTCCTACAACGGCGACGACACCGTCGTCACGATGCGCCTGCAGCAGACCTTGTGGTCCGGTGGTCGCCTGTCCGGTCAGCTGGAGCAGGCCGGCCACAATCAGCAGTCGGCCGAAGAAGCCTTGCGCGAGCAGCGTTTCCGCCTGAAGAAGTCTGGCGGCAGTGCCATTGACATCAATTCACTGTGTGGCGCGCTGAGTCTACCCAAGGCACAGCTTCTCAAAGCACCAGATCGCAGCCAGCTGCCCGTGCTGGGCGTTGTGCAGGAGCGTGGTTGGGGCATCATCGTCGATCAGCGTCCCGACGGTCGCTGGATCTTCATTAGCGAGCAGGGCCATGCACTGATCAGTGATGGCGATCTCGCTGAAGGTGTTTGCAAGATCGATTTTTCCGTTCTTGCTGCCAAAGGCGGGCAGAATGGATTCGAACGCGTCTTCAAGGAAGCCCTTGCCGAATTCCGGCCCGTTTTCCTTGAGGTCGTTCTCGCATCGGTCGTGATGAGCATCATCGCCCTGGGTGCTTCGATCTTTTCCATGCAGGTATATGACCGCGTCATTCCCACCCATGGTGTTGCCACTCTGATCGTGCTGGCCATTGGCGTCGGACTGGCCATTCTCTTCGAGCTGGGTATGAAGTTCGCCCGCTCGCACATCATGGATACGGTCGTTTCCGGTCTGGATGCAAAGCTCTCGCAGGCACTTTTTGAGAGACTCTTGTCGGTTCGGGTGGATCAGCTGCCTGGCTCGGTTGGTAGTCTCGCTGGCCAGTTGCGTGGCTATGAACAGATCCGCTCCTTCTACACCTCCCAGACCCTGTTCACCCTCGTCGATCTGCCATTGGGCCTGCTGTTCGTTCTGGTGATCGCCTTCATCGCCAGCCCCTGGATGGCGGCGGTACCGACGCTCTTCGGCTTGGCCGCCATTGCCATCGGTTACCTCTCCAATCGCAAGGTCGTACGTCTGGCAGACAAGAGCGCTGCAGCTTCCAATCTCAAAACGGGGCTGCTGGTGGAGACGGTCGAGGGTGTCGAGACCATCAAGTCCGGTTCCGGCGGCTGGAAATTTCTTTCACGCTGGATCGACGTCAGCGCCGAATCGATCCGTAGCGACATGGCCATGCGCGCCATCGGCGATCACGCCGGCTACATCGCGGCCACGTTGCAGCAGCTGAGCTATTCGACCACCGTCATTGTTGGCTCTTTCCTTGTCATCAATGGTCAGATCACGATGGGCGCGCTGATTGCCTGCTCCATCCTTGGTGGTCGCATCCTGGCACCGGTCGCCATGATCCCGGGCCTGATGGTGCAGCGCGCGCACACCAAGGCGACTCTGGCTGGCCTCGAAAAAATCTACGCCCTCCAGACCGATCAGGGCGACGAAAGGCAATTGACGCCAGATAGCCTGCGCGGCGAGTTCCGCGTAGAGGATGCCAAGTTCACATACGCTGGCAGCCTGCTCAACGCCATGACCATAGACCAGCTCTCCATCAAGGCTGGCGAACGTATCGCCATCCTGGGGCCGATCGGGGCTGGCAAGTCGACCATCCTGCGCCTGCTGTCGGGTCTGTATCGCCCGCAGCAGGGTCGCATCCTGGTTGACGGTCTTGACATCGCCAACATCAATCGTCTGACCTTGAACCAGCACATCGGCTACCTGCAGCAGGATCATCGCCTGTTTGTGGGTACGCTACGCGAAAACCTGCTCATCGGTCTGCCCGACCCAGGTGACGAGACATTACGTCGCGTGATGGAACGTACCGGCCTGCTGCGTCTTGTCGCGGCTCATCCCAAGGGGCTGGACCTGCCGATCCAGGAAGGGGGGCGTGGACTATCCGGTGGACAGCGTCAATTGGTGGCGTTCACCCGATTGCTGCTGTGTCGGCCGGACATTTTCCTGCTCGACGAACCCACGGCGTCCATGGATGAAGACCTGGAGCGTCACTGCCTTGGCGTGCTCAATGAGGAGATCAACGGCGGCCGCACGCTCGTTGTGGTCACGCACAAGCCAGCGTTCCTGCCGATGGTTGATCGTGTGATCGTGGTCGTCGGCAATCGCATTGTGCTTGATGGCCCGCGGGACGCCGTACTGGCGCGCCTGCGTGGCGAAGTACCAGCGGCATCACCCAATGTCATCGCGGGAGATGCGCAATGAATCTGCACATGAAAAACGCCAACACTCACCATCCCCTGGTCTCCGCTCGCTGGATGTTGCGCCTGTCGATGGCCAGCGTCGTCTTTCTGCTGATCTGGGCTGCGTTGAGTCACATCGATCAGGTGACTCGCGCTCAGGGTCAGGTGATCGCCGTCTCACGCACCCAGTCGGTCCAGGCGCCTGATGGTGGCCCTGTCAAGCAGATCCTGGTCAAGGAGGGCGAGGCAGTCAAGCAGGGCCAACTGCTGATGGTGCTGGAGCAGGACCGTATCCATACCTCGCTCAATGACAGTCGCGCCAAGGTGGCCGCCACGGCAGATCTGGACAAGGTCAGCGACGCTATTTCGCTCAAGGCCCTGGTACGCTCCGCGATCCAGGCTGCCGATACGGCAGTGGCCAAGGCCGCCGCGTATGGCGATGATGCGTCTTACCCGGCACCCACCCTGGCCGACTTCAAGGCCATGGGCATTGTCGGCGTGAATGCCGCGCAGCAACTGGCCGCCATCAATGACATTCTCAAGGTCCTGCCACAAGGGCGATCGGATTCAATTGCCGAGATCCAGTCCACCGTGCGCGCCTACTACAAGGTGCTGGCGCTGGCCGATGGCGCAGCCGATAACACCGATGCCGCCAGCTATCCGGGCGTAGCCGAATACGCCGCGCTGGGTGTGGCATCGCCGCTGACCGACGTTGGCGCGCGCATGCTCAGTGCCGCTATCGACGGCAAGGATGCTGACGCCATTTCCTCGCTGACCAAAATCAACGCGCTGGCCGATGCGGCGCATCGCATCGCGCAACAGGCCGCCTTACCCGCAGGACAGGCTCTTTCTACTCCCCTGACGGTAGCTGACTTCGAACGCCTGGGCGTGATCGGTACCAGTGACGATAACGTTGCTGAAGTGGCCGCCAGCCTCAACAGCGTGCCGCAGAACCTGCGCGACAGTGGCGGCATCGTCGGTGTTGTCGATACGCTGGCCGAGGTGCAGGCGCTGGTGTCGGCCAAGATCGGTTCGCTGCAGACGATTCTGAACTATGCGAGGGGCGTCAGCCCGATCAACCCGCAGCGGCCCACCCAGAAGGAGCCGATACTCAACGACTATCAGAATGCCGAGCTGACTGATAACGCCAGCAGCACCGTGACGGCGTCCAATCTGGCCAGCGTCAACAGCGCAGTCAAGAGCGCTGGCGTGGATGCAGTTTCGTCGTGGAAGAAGCTGGCCAGCCTGGTGCAGTCCTATAACCTTATCCTGTCCAGCGCCGACGGCGTAGCTGGCAATGCTACCCAGCTGCCGGAGGCGGAGGACTATGCACGCGTTGGCGTGCAAGCCTTGCAGAAGGCCTTCCCGACTGGCAGTGCCGCGCGCAAGAACGCGTTGAGCCTGTTGAACCAGGTGCTCGACGGCGTCAATCGTAGCGATGTCGATTCGGCCGGCAAGCTGGATAAGCTGGCCAGCGTGGTCGCGCGCGTGATAGGCCTGGCTGCCGGGCAGAGCGTGGTGCTGGCGGCCGATGAACTCAATCAGCTGCGCCTGTCCACGCCGGTCACGGCGGCCCAGTTGCCGGTGGTGTTGTCCGGCATCGCCGGTACTGCCGACGATGGTTCGGAATTGCGCTCTCCCATCATGGTGGCCGAGGTGGCATCCCGAGCCCTGGCAGCGTCAGCCAGGATCGTCGCCTATGCCGATGACGTTGCCCGGCCGGCACCGGTACTGGCGGACTATCTCACGCTCGGCATCAAGGGCATTGACGACGACCTGGAACTGAGTGCCATCAACTCCGCTTTGGCCACATCCCCGGTGGACGGCAAACGGGTCGCCGTCCCTGTCCAGTTGCAGGAAATCGTCGATGCCTATGCGCGCATTCTCGGCAAATCCGGTGATGTTGCCGGCGTGCGTACCGCTCCGGCCTTGAAGGACTACACCTTGATCGGCGCCACGGCGCCTCACGATGAGAATACCAAAGGCCTGGTCAACTCCGCCCTGGTTGGCAAGTCCGTGCGCGATCTGGTCAGTGTCGGCAGCGTGAACCAGCTGGTGACGGCGGCCAATACCTTGCAGACATTGGCCGCCGGCGACATCAAGGCCTTGCAAGGGGAAACGGCGGCCGAGCGTGCCGCCGATCTGAAGGCCAAGCTGGAGCTCTTGGGTGTCGTCAATCTGAACGATGCCATGCAACCGACCGTGACCCAGGCCATCATCGCCAGCCCGGACGATGCCAGCGCCATCAATACCTTGGCCAAGCTGCAGTCCCTGGTGGACGGTGCCATCCAGGCGCACCTGAAGATCAATGCCTATGCCGATGATGCCAACCGCGCCGTGCCAGTGGCTGGAGACTACCTTGCCATTGGCGTGAACGGCGTGACCGTGGACAACCTGGGAGCGATCAATTCCGCGCTGGCCAGTGCGCCGGTTTCCTCTGCACAGACTGCGACGCCACAGATGGTGCAGGACATCGTCGACGCCTATGCACGCATCCTGAGCGCAGCCGATGTGCGTGCCGGCAATGCCATTTCACTGCCGTCGGTAGTGGATTATCAGCGGGTTGGCCTGGCGCCGGACCTGATCAAGGCCATGCAGCCAGCGGCCGATGGCACGCCAGCCCCATTGCTGGGCGTTCTCAATACCCTGGTCGATGTCCAGCCGGCAGCTGGCGTGAACACGCTGAACGCCTTGAGCACGCTGGCCGGTACGGCGCAGCACCTGCTTGCGCAGGCCAATGGCAAGCTCGGCGATACCTTGGTGAGCCAGGCCGAGCTGGCAGCGGCCGGCGTGACCGGCCTGGATACACGCACCTTCCCCGCAGTGCTGGCCGCCATCGCCGCCAGTGCCGATGACGCCAGCGGCCTCATCGGTACACTTCCTGCCGGTGGGATCAAGCTGCAAGCCCTGGCCGACAATGCCCATCGCGCGCAGTTGAAGATCCAGTCCTACGCCGACGGTGTCGCCAACGCCCAGGCCCCGACGCTGGCCGATTATCGCAGCGTGGGTATCGATCTGGCCGTGAGACTGTCGCATGCCTCAGTTGACCTTGCCGTCAAGGCCATCAACAGCACCTTGCGTACTGCTGCAGTGGATGGAACCAAGGTCAATACACCGTCCAAGCTGGCTGACATCGTCGATGCCTATGACCTCGTGCTGGCTGCCGCAGATGGTCGATGCGGCGCTGGCAGCCCAACGCAAGATCGTGCAATTTGCCCGCGACGATGGCGGTGACGCTCCCACGGCCGCCGATTTCGACGCTCTCGGCCTGCAATTGCCGATCGATGGCACGCGCAGCAATGCGCCTTACCTCAACGCCATCAACGATGCCCTGAAGTCGACCAGCATCTCGGCGACGCACGTGCAGACGCCTGAGCAGCTGCAGGGCCTGATCATCGCGGCGCAACACGTACTGGATGCTGCCAATGGCACGCCGGGGGATGGTTCCCCCGAACCGACCGCAGCCGACTTCCTGGCGCTGGGCCTGGCCAAGAGCAAGATCGACAATGCCGGCGCGGTAGGCGTGGCGATGCTGGCCGATACCGTTGACGCGAGCACCCTGCGCGCACTGACCACCGACGAGAATGGCAAGGCCATTGCCCTGCCAGACAAATTGGCCGGACTGCTGGATCTGATCCAGTCGCTCATCGTCACTGCCGCCGGGGGCGTCGCCAACCCGCCGCTGGATGCGGTCCAGCTGGGCAAGCTGGGCGTGAATCTGGCCGGCGTGGCGCACAACGCCGACGGTACGCTGCAGAACTGGCCGGCCATCTTTGCAGCCATTGCCGGCAGCAAGAAGGACGGTTCCGACGTCAATACCCTGGACAAGCTGCAGGCCCTGGTCAACGACGCCGATGTCTCGCAGGCCAAGATCCGCCTGTTCGCCGACGACGCGGTGTCGGCCACGGATCCCTTGACCACGCCCACGGTCGATGACTACCACAATATCGGCCTGGTCAACCCGGTAGCCGATGCGACAGGTCTGGGACTGGTCGGTACCGGCACCGCGCCGGAAGTCAGTGCCACTACCCTGAACGCGCTCATGGCAGCGATCAAGGCGCTCACGCCGGCCGACGTCGATACGATGGCCGAGCTCAAGTCGGTGGCTGCAGCGGCCCGCGCCGCGCAGGACAAGATCAGGCAGTACGCCGATGCACAGACATCGGGCGCCGTGGCGCCCGCCGGTTCTGACCCGATGACGCCGGTCGCCAAGGACTTCGCCGACATGGGCGTGAGCGGCATCAGCAACTTCAAGACGCCGACGCCAGATCGTTCTGATGGTATGCCAGCCGGACTCTTCACGGTGCTTTCGGCCCTGGCGACCAGTGCGGTCGATGGCAAGCGCACTGCCACCGCCGACCTGGTGCAGGGCATCGTCGACAGCGCCAACAAGCTGCTGGCATTGGCCGATGGTCGTGCCAATACGCCGGCCAACCAGCCGTCGCTGGAAGACTTCCGCCTGTTGGGCGCCGATCTGTCCAGTCTGGGCAAGGCTGCGATCAAGACCGACTAACGTCGGCAACAACAGTGATCCGGTAACGATCATCCTGGACACGACGCCACCTGCTGTCATGACGATGGCGCTGGCGAAATCTGTCCGCACCAGTTCCAATGAGATCAGGACCAACGACGGAACCGTCAACGTGGCCGGCCTGGAAAATGACGCGACCTGGGAATACAGCCTGGATTCGGGCAAGCAATGGAAGCCCGGCAGCGGCACCAGCCTCAGGGTCAGGGGCGTTAACACCCCTCTCTTGCCCACCGACGACCCGACCGACAGCAATTCCGACGGTGAAAGATTCGTGCGGGTGCGACAGACCGACAAGGCGGGTAACCACCTGCTCTCCGTGGGTGTCCCGGCGGCCCGTATCCGCCAACGCATCGAGCCGGTCCCGGCGGCGCGCCAGAGCGGCACAGAGGCGCTGGAAATCCGTATTCAGAAGGTTGAATGAGGATAGCCGATGTCAGATGCAGCAAGTTCCATCGAGGAAGCCCTGGTGGGCAAGACCACCTATACGATCGATGTGAGACAGGCCGGCACTGCGTTGCGCAAGATTCCGATCGAATCGATCAAGGATGTGCGCAGCCTCGGTATCGACCTGCTGCTGGTGCTGCGTGGCGGTGGCCAGATCCTGTTGCGGGAGGGGGCGCTGGATGCACTGGTGAACCCCAATCGCCGCATCGAATTCAGTGATGGGGTGTTGACCTTGCAGCAGATTTTCATGCAGAGCGAACACTTCGACTTTTTCAATTCGGGGTCCAGCATCGACGGCCACCTGCACTTCGTCGATGCCCACAACATGCATGCGCCCGATGCGGTGCATGCAATGTTCTACCCTTTCGGAGGATAAGAAGATGAAGCGAGAGATCGATATCGCACCCACCAAGTCCGTGACCGAAACCAAGGAAGCCATCGGTGAACGGCTCAAGGCGATCCGGTTGACCAGCGGCTTGAACCAGCGTGACTTCGCCAGTCGCCTGGGGACGTCCGGTGCGTATATCAGTTGTGTGGAGCTGGGACACAGCATGCCGGGTGGGCGCTTCCTGCGTACTTTGCATCGTGAGTTCGACGTCAACATCAACTGGCTGCTCAGTGGCATGGAAGCAGAATTGCCGCCGCGCCACGGCTTTCACGTCAAGGGTCTCATCAAGGACTATGTCCGCGCTACAGAACGCGGCAAGTCGCTGGTGATGATGGTGGCGAGTTTTCTGGTCGTCAAGCGCGGCTGAAATTAATGCCTGTGGTCTTGCCGGCGGCGTTGTCAGGCAGGCCCGGCGAGGGATACGGGCAGCGCGCATGGCCTGCCCGTATTGAGGAGAGGACATGTTCAGTGAAGAAATCGGCGGCCGCATCAAGGAGATCCGGCTCGCCAACGGCCTGAGCCAGCGCGAGCTGGGTCAGCGCCTCAATACATCCACCGGACACATCAGCTGGCTGGAAGCCGGCAAGGCCATGCCCGGTGGCGAGTTGTTATTGCAGTTGCATCGTGAACTGGCGGTGGACCTCAACTGGCTGCTGACCGGCAGCGAGCCCGAGGTACTACCGCAGGAGGGAGACAAGGACGTACGGCTGCTGGTCGATCACTACTGCCGTTCGGACCTCCAGGGGCGGGAAATCATCCGCATCCTGGCAGGTTATGCGGGGCGGGACTGCGGCTGAAGCGTGCGGCCAGCCCCGCCGGGCGCGGTGGCGCTCAGCCACCTGCGCCCGGGGCCGCGGTCGTTGCCGTAGCCGCTGCGCTTGTGGCGGCTGCGCGCAACTGCACATCGCGGTTCAATCGCCACACCAGCAAGGAGGCCAGCAAGGTCGTGCCGACGATCACGAAACCGACCACATCGAAGTGGCGCAACTGTCCCTCAGGACCGAGCGTGACGATATGCCCGGCCACCACCGAGGCCAGACCGCCGGAGAGTTGCTGGATCGAAGCACTCACCGCATTGAACGAACCCCGCTGGGTGGGCGAAGGGATGGACGAGACCAGCGCCTGGAACGGAATCATGCGCGAGAAGATCCCCAGGAACAGCACCGCGTTGATCAGCACGATCATCGGTACCGTCACCGGCCCCAGGTGGGTATAGATCAACACCATGATGATGGACAGCACCGCCCCGAAACAGAACACCCGGAACTTGCCGACCTTGTCGGCGGCGCGCCCGATCAGCGGACCAAATGCGATGGTGCACAGGCCGGTGACCAGATAGACCGTCGGCAGGTGGTGCAGATCGATGCCCAGATTGCCGACCAGATAGGCACTGCTGAAGGGCATGAGCATGAAGCCACCTGTCATCAGCAAGGCCGTCGTGCCGAAGGCAATCAGGTAGCGCGGCTCGGTAATGGTGTGATACAGGTGCATCCATGCGCTGTGCTCCTGCTTGAGCTTCAGGTGACCGTCCACCGGTTGCATCTTCATGCTCACCACCAATCCCCCGATGGCGCCCAGCGCCGCCATGGCCAGGAAGGGGACATGCCAGTTCCAGGTATTGGACAGGTACAGCCCGATCGGGATGCCCAACACCTGGCTGGCCGCAAACGAGGTCTGGATGATCCCCATGACACGCCCGCGCAGATGCGGGGCGAACAGATCGGTGGCAATCGCCAGCGTGATGGAGCCGATCACACCGCCGAAGAGGCCCGTCACGATGCGGGCCAGCAGCAGGCTCTCGAAGCTTTGCGCCAGGCCGCACCAGACTGTGCCGAGCACGAAGCCACCATAGAAGAACAGCAGCAGCCGCTTGCGGTCGAAGCGATCCGCAAAGCCTGCCGTGAACAGGCCCGAGGCCCCGGCGCTGAAGGCATAGGCTGACACCACCAGGCCGAACTGCTGCGGCGTGATCTGCATGGCCGGCATGATCACCGCGCCCAGCGGCGACATCAGCATGAAGTCCAGGATGACGGCAAATTGCAGGAAGGCCAGCAGGCCGGTCACGGTCTTCTGGTAGCGGGTGAAGCCCGTCGGGCTGGACGGAGTCGGTGGCGTGGAGGGCGTAGGTGGCGTAGGTGGGCGGGCAGGGCGGTTGGCTTGGGGCTGACTCAAAAGGGGCTCCTTGGCGTATCGGTAGGGCAGTTCTGCCGTGTCTTCGCGTCCTGGCCGGCGTGAACGTGGCCTGACGCTGTGTCGTCGCTGACGGATGAGCGTGCGCGATATTGTCCCGCCGTGTCATGAACGGCGCCCATGGCAGGGGTATTGGTCGTGAGGCGGGCTTGCAAGAGTAGGCGCAAGCGGGAGCTTAGGCAAGCCTGGACCGGCCTTCTCTGCAAAGTTCGCACGATTGGTCAGGCTTTCGTCACATTTCGTATGGAAAATGTGAAGATAAAAAAGCGGAGAGGCCCGTCCTGCGGGCCTCTCCGTCCTTTTGTGCCTACAACACCGGTTAACCCTGGCTCAGGGGCCGATTTCCGTCACCTCATTGCTTGAGCAGGCTGCATTTGGATTCCGCCACGGTGGTGAATGCCTGCTCGCCCGGGATGGTCTCCAGCAGTTTCAGGTAATCCCAGGGCTTCTTCGATTCGGCCGGCGACTTCACCTGGTACAGGTACATGTCATGGATGTTGCGGCCGTCGGCGCGGATGTAGCCCTTGTTGTAGAAGTCGTCGATGCGGGTCTTCTTCAACTGCGCCATCACCTTGGTCGAGTCATCGGTGCCAATCGCTTCCACCGCCTTCAGGTAGGTCATGGTGGCTGAATAGGCGGCCGCCTGGTGGGTGCTGGGCATCTTCTTCATCTTCTGGAAGAAGCGCTCGGAGAACTTGCGCGAGGGCTCGTCCTTGTCCCAGTACCAGCTGTCGGTCATCATCAGGCCCTCGGCGTTGGCCAGGCCCAGGGCGTGGATGTCGTTGATCACCATCAGCAGTCCCACCAGCTTCATGGTCTTGGTGACGCCGAATTCCTTGGCGGCCTTGATCGAATTGACGGTGTCCTCGCCGGCATTGGCCAGGCCTAGGATCTGCGCCTTGGAGGCCTGGGCCTGCAGCAGGAAGGACGACAGGTCCGAGGATTGCGGCGGGTGCTTGATCGAGCCCACTACCGTGCCGCCACTGGCCTTGACCACGGCACTGGTGTCGTTGGCCAGCGAATGGCCGAAGGCATAGTCGGCCACCAGGAAGAACCAGGACTTGCCGCCCTGCTTGATCACCGCGCTGGCCGTGCCCTTGGCCAGGGCCACGGTGTCGTATTCGTAATGCACGGTATAGGGCGTGCATTCCTCATTGGTCAGGCGCGCGGTACCGGCCCCGATGTTGATGTAGACCCGCTTCTTCTCGGCCATCACCTTGTTCATGGACAGGGCCGTGGCCGAGTTCACACCGCCGATCAGCATGTCCAGCCCGCGCTCGTCGGCCCATTCGCGGGCACGGGTGGCGGCGATGTCGGCCTTGTTCTGGTGGTCCGCCGAGATCACCTCGATGGGCTTGCCCAGCACCTTGCCGCCGTAGTCGGCCACCGCCATGCGGATCGCCTCCAGGCCGCCCAGGCCATCGGTATCGGCATAGGGGCCGGACATGTCGGTGATGAAGCCGATACGCACGGCGTCATTGGACACCTGAGCCGCCGCCGGGCCGGCCAGGCCGAAGGCGCCCGCAACGGCGCAGGTCGCGGCCAGCAGGCGCAGTTTGGTCGATGTAGTCATGTTTTGTCTCCTCGTTTTTATCGGCCGCCTGGTGGCGGCTCGTGGTTCGTGATTACCGTACTGCCCCTCAGCCCTGGCGACGTTGCGCCAGCAACTGGCGGGCATAGTCCACCCGCACGTCATGGCTGGCGACCATCTGCTGCACCAGCCAGTCCATTTCCGCCGGTTCGGCACCGGCCGCCAGCGCGATGTTGCGGGCGTGCAGCGCCATGTGGCCGCGCTGTATGCCCTCGGTGGCCAGGGCGCGCAGGGCCGCCATGTTCTGCGCCAGGCCCACGGCCACGGCGACTTCGGCCAGTTCCTGGGCGCTTTGCACGCGCAGGATCTTCAGCGCCGCCCGCGCCGCCGGATGGGTCTTGGTGGCACCGCCCACCAGGCCCACCGGCATGGGGATTTCCAGCGTGCCCACCAGGTCGCCGTCGGCGGCGATTTCCCAATGGGTCAGCGAAGTGTAGCGACCCTGGCGGCAGGCATAGGCATGGGCACCGGCTTCCACCGCCCGCCAGTCGTTGCCGGTGGCGACGATCACCGGGTCGATGCCGTTCATGATGCCCTTGTTGTGGGTGGCCGCCCGGTAAGGATCGACGGCGGCGAATTCATAGGCATCGACGATGCCGTTGATGACTTCCTCGCCACTGTATTGCTCGGTCGCCAGCACCTTGGCCGACACTTTCACCCGCGCCCGCGCCAGGCGCAGGTCGGCCAGGTTGGAGAGGATGCGCAGCCGCACCCGGCCGCCGGTGATCTGCTCGATGTGGCCGGCCACTGCCTCGGCCATGGTATTGACGGTATTGGCGCCCATCGCATCGCGCACATCCACGATCAGGTGGGTTACCACCATGGCGCCGCGGCGGGTATCCGGGAAGACATGCACCTCGATGTCACGGCAACCGCCCCCCAGCTGGTTGAGCAACTGGTCGCGACTGTTGGCGATGTCGATGATGGCCTGGCGTTCCTTGAGGATGGCCAGCCGCGCCCCGTGCGGGTCGTTCACACCGATCAGCTGGATCTGCGCCCGCATCAATGGCGTGCTGCTGGAGGTTTGGAAGCCGCCACAGGCGCGCACCAGCTTGGCCATGAAGGAGGCGGCGGCCACCACCGATGGTTCTTCTACCGCCATCGGGACCAGCACATCGCGGCCGTTCAGCTGGAAGTAGCCGGCCACGCCCAGCGGCAGCTGGAAGGTGCCGACCACATTTTCGATCATGCCGTTGGCGGTCGTCAGCGGCAGGGCGCCGGGCTGCCCCAGCAGGGCTTGCTCGGCTTCATCCAGGTGGGCCAGCCGGCTCACCTCGGCCAGGCGCGCGGCGGGAGCAAGGGAACGGAAGCCGGGCAGGCGGGAATCCGGGGCCGCACCCGGGAGCGTGTCATTGCGCATGCGTTTGTCTCACTGGTTGTCGTTGGTATCGTCAGCCCGGGCGAGGAAGCCTTGTCCGGGCAGCGCAGGCAGGATAGCAAGCGTGTACCATTGCGCATGGGTACAGTTGTGGCCAACAGCAAGTGAACTGTACCCAAGACAATCCCTTTGCATTGCAGCAAGAATCTTCATATTTTTCCATCCACGGGCCTGCCAGGGGCCTCGCCGGAGACCCATTGCCATGGCTGACGCACCCACCCTCACCAGCACGCTGGTCCAGTTGATCCGCCGCCAGATTGCCGAAGGCCTGCACCCGCCCGGCAGCAGGCTACCGTCGATCCGCGAGATGGCGGCGCGGCACGGCTGCGCCAAGAACACCATCGTCAACGTCTTCGATGAACTGACGGCCCAGGGCGTGGTGGAGCCCAGGCGCGGTTCCGGTTTCTTCGTCTGCGTGACACCGCCGCGCCCGAAGGAAGAAGAGGAGGGCAGCCTGAGCCGCGCCATGGACGTGGTCTGGCTCATGCGCGAGCAGTTGAAGCACGACCCCGGCCATTTGCGTCTGGGCGACGGTTTTCCACCGGTGGAATGGCTGCACGACGTGCGGCTGGACAAGTTCCATCAGAAGGTGGTGCGCACCGGCATGGGCGCGCTGTTCGGCTATGGCAGCCGTTTCGGCTACCTGCCGTTGCGCCAGCATCTGGTACAGAAACTGGCCCAGCACGGCATCGATGCCGGCACCGGCCAGATCGTCCTGACCCACGGTGCCAACCAGGCGCTGGATATCGTGATCCGCAATTTCGTGCGCCCCGGTGACCGGGTGCTGGTCGACGAGCCGGGCTACTACATGCTCTATGGCAAGCTCAAGCTCTCGGGGGCGCGCATCGTCGGCATTCCGCGCCTGCCGGACGGGCCGGACGTGGATGCGCTGGAGCGCGAACTGAAGCTGCCGGGCAAGCCGCCGCTGTTCTTCACGCAGTCGCTGGCGCACAATCCGACCGCCTCCGACACCTCGCCCCACAAGGCCCACAAGATCCTGCAACTGGCTGACCGCTACGATGCCCTGATCGTCGAGAACGATGCCTTCGCCGACTTCAAGCCGGCCACCGCGCCCCGTATCGCGACACTGGACCAGTTGCGCCGCACGCTCTACATCGGCAGCTTTTCCAAGTCGGTCTCGGCGGCCTTGCGGGTGGGCTTCATTGCCTGCCATCGTGACTTGGCCAGCGATCTGGCCGACATCAAGATGCTGGTCCACATGAGCAGTTCCGAATACTGCGAGCGGACCCTGGACGTGATCCTCTCCGACGGCCACTTCAGCCGCCACACTGCGCGTCTGCGCGATCGCCTGACCCAGGCCACCGAAGCCGCCTGCCACCAGTTGCAGCAACTGGGGGCGCAATTGTTCTGCGCGCCGCAGCAATCCATGTACTTGTGGGCTAGGTTTCCGGCATTCCCGGATGCCAGGCAATTGGCCCAGGGCCTGATGGCGCGCCATATCGTGTTGGCGCCGGGCAGCATTTTCCATGTGGATCCCGAGCAGGATGTACCCTGGTCGCGCTTCAATGTCGGCTTATTGTCTGATCCCCGGTTCACGTCGGCGGTGGCGGAAATGATGATCACTTCCAGCGGCATTCCCGGCGGCTGAGGCGTAGCCGTCCCGAGCGCGCCGCCCGTGGGAAGTGAGGCCGCATTGCCCGTGTGTTCTGCCCTTTGCTTTCTTGTCCAGCCTGATCCCGCGTGCCATAGTGCAAGGCAGCGGCAATCGGGGTTGCCGTGGTCAAAAGAATAATGAAAGCATGCTAACTAATGGGGGAGTACCTGTCGGGTGCTTCACTCGGGACGGATCTCAAATGAACATCTTAGGCAATATGAATATTGGCAAACGCCTCACGCTCGGCTTTGCCGTCATCCTGGCTTTTTCCGTGGTGGTGGCGGGGATGAGCCTGTGGCGACTGGAGCAGGTCTCCTCTGCGACCCGTGAAATGATGAGCGATCCACTCAAGACCGAGCGGATCATGGGGGACTGGTACACCAATCTCTCGTCCGGCATTCGCCGCACGCTGGCCATTGCCAAGAGCAGCGACCCGTCGTTGGGCCCCTATTTCGCCGCCGAGGCGGCCGAATCCACCCGTAGTTCCACCGAATACCAGAAGGCGGTAGAGAAGCTGCTGGTGACCCCTCGCGAAAAGGAGCTGTTCCAGAAGATCGGCGAGCAACGCAAGATCTACCTGTCCTCGCGCGACCAGATCGTCAAGCTCAAGGCCGAGGGCAAGGTGGATGAGGCCATGCAGTTGCTGGACAAGACCTTCGTGCCGGCCGCTGCCCTGTATCAGCAATTGATGCGCGACATGGTCGATCTGCAGCGCAAGGATATCGATGACACCGCCAAGGAAATCGACGATATCGCCGCCCAGAGCCGGGTACTGATCCTGGTGCTGGAAGGCCTGATCCTGTTGCTGGGCATCGTACTGGCACGCTACCTGACGCTGGGCATCACCAAGCCGCTGCATACGGCCGTGACCGTCTCGCGTAAGGTGGCCGAAGGCGACCTCTCGGCCCAGGTTCAGGTCAGTACGCGTGACGAAACCGGCCAGTTGCTGCAATCCCTGCGGGACATGAACGACAGCCTGCGTGGCATCGTCACCAACGTACGCACCGGTACCGACACCATCAGCACCGCCTCTTCCGAGATCGCTGCCGGCAACCTGGACCTGTCTTCTCGCACCGAACAGCAGGCCAGTTCGCTCGAAGAAACCGCCTCGGCCATGGAAGAACTCATTTCCACCGTGCGCCAGAACGCCGACAACGCCCGCCAGGCCAGCCAGCTGGCGCATTCCGCCTCGGCCGTGGCCGAGCAGGGCGGGGGCGTGGTCAACCAGGTGGTCGACACCATGGGCGCCATCAACGCCTCCTCGCGCAAGATCGTGGAAATCATCAGCGTGATTGATGGCATCGCCTTCCAGACCAACATCCTGGCCCTGAACGCGGCTGTGGAAGCGGCCCGTGCCGGCGAGCAGGGTCGCGGCTTTGCGGTGGTGGCGTCCGAAGTGCGTTCCCTGGCCCAGCGTTCGGCCTCGGCCGCCAAGGAAATCAAGGAACTGATCAACGACTCGGTGGAGAAGGTCGACGACGGCAGCCGTCTGGTTGAACAGGCCGGTAATACCATGCAGGAAGTGGTCAGCAGCGTGCGCCGCGTGACCGATATCGTGGCCGAGATCAGTGCCGCCAGCGCCGAGCAGACCAGCGGCATCGAGCAGATCAACCTGGCCATCACCCAGATGGATCAGGTCACCCAGCAGAACGCCGCGCTGGTGGAAGAAGCGGCCGCTGCCGCTGCGTCGATGCAGAACCAGGCCGGTCAGTTGATGCAGATGGTCAGCGTGTTCCGCCTCAGCGAGGGCGAACCGGTTGTGCGACGCGAGATCGACGTCACGCCGACCGGGCCTACGCTGCCGGGTTGAATCGCACTTCGAAGACGGCCCCGCGTGGGCCGTTGCCAGCCGTGGTTTGCTATCGAAACGCCTCGGCGATCATGGCGCAAATGGGGAAAATGAAGAATCTCATGGAGGCGAAACCTAGTGCGTACCCAAGCGCTTGCGACAAGTAACGACGAGGGTAGGACGAATCAATGATCATGTGGTAGCGCGCAATCTCTTGGAAAAGGCATGCCACCACAAATGGTCCAAGAAACAAGCTGATAGTGAGAAATTTGGTGGACGAAATAGATAGCTGTTCCACTAGTAAGAGTGTGAAACCGGAGGTAATGCAGCCTCCGATAAACGATACAAGACATCTTGTGATGAAGTGTTCTGCATTGTTTAGCCACATGAGCTGACGTGGCCACGCGAATGCGCGCGTAAAGACAAGGCATGCGACTTCAACAATCGATCGAAGAAAATGAAGGAATAGTTCTTCCATGTGGTCCTAATGCTGGCAAGCGAGGCCACTAACGAGTTTTTCTGAGTCGTTCATTGCTCAGGCAGGCGGGCAACAGGCTCAGATCAACATCAAATCCCCCACCCACCGCCCCATTTCCCAAAACAGCGCCACCGCGCCCGCGACTGCAAGGTAGGGGCCGAAGGCGATGGTCTGTTCACGGCCGGTGTCGCACAGGCGCATCTGCCACAACCCGACCACCGCCGCACCGGTCGACGCCAGCACGATGATCGGCAGCAGCGATGCCCATCCCAGCCAGGCACCAAGTGCGGCGAGCAGTTTGAAGTCGCCGTAGCCCATGCCGTCCTTCCCGGTGAAAAGGCGGAAGATCCAGAAAATACTCCACAGTGCCGCATACCCGGCGACCGCACCCCAGACGGCATCGCGCAGGGGGACGAAGGTTGCAAACGAATTGAGCAGGAGACCCAACCAGAGCAGCGGCAAGGTAAGGCAGTCGGGCAAGATCTGGTGATCGAGGTCGATGAAGAAGAGGGCGGTCAGCGTCCACAGCAGCAGTAATGCGCCCGCCAGTTGTAGCGTCGGGCCAAAGTGCCAGGCGGCGCCGGCAGCGAGCAGGGCGCTGCCCAATTCGATCAAGGGATAGCGCAGCGGAATGCGGGCCTGGCAGCCGGCACAGCGGCCGCGCAGGAACAGGTAACTGAGGACCGGAATGTTTTCGATGGGGCGTACCGGACGCTTGCAGGCAGGGCAATGCGAGCGGGGCGTGGCCAGTGTCAGTGGCGCTACTGGTGTCGCCAGTGTCACTGGTGTCGAGGGCAGCTGTCCTGCACCCAGTGATTCCTGCTCGTGTGGGTAAGCGTAGGCCGCTTCCAGCATCAATGGCAGGCGATAGATCAGTACATTCAGAAAGCTGCCAATGAAGAGTCCGCCCAGCGCCGCAGCGCTGATGACGAACCTGGTGTCGGCGAAAAGTGCGTGGGCCAATCCAAACATGCAGTGTTCCTTGAGGGGAGGGGAGAAGCGGTGCCGACGCACCGCTGACTACCTGGCTTCTCTGAGCAGATGGCGCAGGCGGGCGATCACCTGGGTGGCGTAGCGGGCGCGCTTGTCCGGGCTGACGGCGTTGTAGGCGCCGAGGGCTTCCCAGCTCACACCCATGCGCTGGAAATTGGAACCGAGTATCCAGGCGCCGACATGGATGTTGGTACAAGCATCAAGCAGGTCAGATTCACTGATGCGGTAGCGCGCCAGAAATCCCAGCCAGCTGGAATTGATCTGCATGATGCCGATGTCGCGCGTGCCGTTGCGGTTGCGATTCAGTGCACTGGGATTCATGCCCGACTCTTGCTGGGCAATGGCCTGCAGGATCAACGGAGATACGCCATAGCGCGCCCCCGCCTGTTCGAAGCACAGGTTGGCCGCCCCCGCCGGATCAGCGCACAAGGTGCTCGACAGCGTGGCGGCCAGTATCAGGGCTTTATAGGGACGGTACATTCAGCGCTCTTCCTCCGGGGCGGAGGGCCTGGCCTCGACCACGAGCGCGGCACTGAGGAAGAACACCGGCGCTCCCAGCACCATCGACAGCATGATGGCGCCGGGGTAGCTCAGCACCCGGAAGTGGCCGAGTCCAAAGGCCAGCAACAAGGTCGCCACGCAGAGCACAGGTAGCGCGGCAGAGCGCGTCCGGCCGGAGGCAGCGACTGGTACGTCACCCCGTCGTGCGCGCCGCAGGCGGAAGTACAGGTAGCCCAGCAAGAACGGGCCGCCATAGGCCAGGAGCAGGAAGAGCAGGATCAACATCAATTCGGCAGCGTGCATCGCTCATTCCGTGGTCAGGTAGGTCCAGCGTTTTTTCTTGAACATGATGAGCTGGTAGTAGTGGATCTCGCCGTTCTCGCCTCCGCCTTTGTTATAGAACTTGAATTCGAGGTACATCGGTTTGAAATCGACTTCTCGTCTGTCTGGGCCATTGCTCCGCCCATCATCATCGAGATAGCAATTCATGCAGGTGAAGGCCGGCCTTCTGAACATTGGCTCGGTCCATTCCGACGGCTCCATGGGCGTGATGTAGCTGAAGTGGAAGCGCGCATGGCTGTAGTTCTCGTTTGGATAGTTGCCGCCCGCCGCTGCGTCCACATGATAGAGTCCCTTGTCGTCGCCGAATCTATCCTTGACGTTATCCCATTTATTGACAAGTTCGCCATTTTTCCAGTGTTTCAGGGTAATCTGCCCGGGGATTGTCTGGCCCCACCACTTCGAACCGAGCTGATTGCGGTGCCAGTCCATCCAGCGAAAATCAACGGCCAGATATTCGTTGGGATCGATGATCTCTTCCGTATACTTCTTGAAGGGCATTTTCCACTGGGCGCCACCGCTACCGTTGGATATGCACCGCAGGATGCCCGACTGATTGCCGTTGCTGTTGCTTGCCATGGCATTGATCTGATCTGTATTGCAGTTGTCTCCTTCTTTAGCGACTTCCGCCTTGGCGCGCGCATAGATGCTGGCCGACCAGGCCAGACCACCACCGCTACCGGCCTGGCAGACCAGCAGGTTGGCTACGCCTTGCGCCGTGATTTCGGCGGCCATCATGCCTTTCGTGGTGCAGGACTGACCCGCCACCTGGTTGCCCATGGCCGCGGCTTGCCATTTGCTGCCCTTGCAGATCGCCATGAGGCCGTTGGGCAGATAGGCGGCTGAACCCTCCGGGCTGCAGCTGTCGCCAGCTTTGACCTGGCTCAGGCCATAGTTGCTGTTGGCCGCCTCCCAGTAGTTGGAGGTGCACATCATCAGGCGGCCGTTGCTGTCCTGCGCCAGGGCGAGATTCTCTAGACAGCCCATCCCCACTGTGACGTGATTCCCATAGGCCAGGAGACGGGCGCCGCTGCTAGAAAACTGGGCGCCATTCTCGATGTTAAGGTTGCCGGTGCGTACGCCGCCGTTGGCTTTTAACTGGCCTGACACCTCCAGGGATTTATCCATCTTCACTGGTGCCTTGAAGGTGGCCTCCCCATTGACCACCAGGGACTGGATATCCGTGGCGCCCTGAACCACCATCTTGCCCAGTGCCGTCAGCGTACCTGCGACATCCAGTGTGCTGTTGAGCTTGGCGGCCTTATCGGCTGTCAGGGTGCCGGTGGTTACGCTGCCGCTGGTCAGGGTGGTCGTGTTCATGCCCTTGGCGTTCACCTGATCCAAATTGGTAATGGAATGGTTGGCAAAATCCCAGTCTGCCGTCGGCTTGAGCGAGCCATCGCGACGAATCAGCTCCAGCGTGGCGGCTGCCGCGTAGCCATTGCGCCAGGCCAGGATGCCGGGTACGCCCGTAGTGACGTTTTTCACCAGCTGCTGCACCGGATTGGCCGCGCTCCAGGCACCGGCGTAGGCTTTCAGATCGAACTTGGGATTGATGCTGCTGGTGGTGGCGTCACGATCGGGTAACCCCGAACTTGCACCCACACCGTTGGACATGCGCAGCAGCGCCGACATGTCCGCCTGCACCAGTGCATAGGGCTGTACGTTGAAGACCAGCGAGTCCAGATTGATGTCGGTCCCGGCCGGCGTGCGTTTGATGACGATGCCGTAGATGTTGTCATTCTTGGTGGCCGCGCTGGCGGTGGCGCCGCCCCTGACCACCGTGGCATGCACCGGCAACAAGGGAGCGGCAGGAATCTGCCGGTCCACCAGGCCGAGGGTCTGCAGGTCGGTCAGCGCTGGCTGCAGGATGTTGGTGACCTGATGTGTCTTGCTCGCGCCGGCAGCATCTGTGTAGCTGGCCGTGAAATAGCATGATTTGTCAGGGCTGCCTGAGGCTGGATAGCTGACCTTGGCACAGCTGTCGGGGTAGGTGCTACGGTCGATGATGTGCGGATAGTACAGTGTCATGTACGCGCCTATGCCATTGTTGATGCGGGCATAGGCAGCGTTCTGCGCTTCCAGCACGGCGGTCTGGCGTTGCTGCGAAGCCCAGTCGGTGCCAACCGCGCCGGCTGTGCCCAGCATGGCCGTGGTCACCAGTGCCTGGCCTAGTGCGAAACCGCGTTGTCGGCGGTAGGGGCGGCGCCGTGGGTGCCGATGGGGGGCAAGGAGAAGACTGCACCGGGGGAAGCACAGCAGCTGCTGCGCGATGCGATGAAGTAGGGGAGTCATCAGTTCCTCTGCGAGGTTTGTTGGGTTTTCTTTTGCACGGCACTCTGCAGTTGTTGCGTGGTCGCCATGAAGCCCAGCAGCATGGAGGCCAGCGCGACACCGCAGAGCAGGAGCATCACGCTGTTGAGACGGGCAGACGATTTTTCGATGGAGGTGGCGATGCGGTCGATGGAGCCGGTGCCGATCTTGACGAAGGCTTCCACCGGATCGCGGCGTTCGGAGGCGTCCATGATGCGGTCTTCCAGATCCTGATTGAGCACGCCGGTGCCGAAGGCCGCGCCGAAGTTTTCAGCGTTGGCAGAGCTGATGCCGCGTAGGATGCTGCGGACGTGCCAGCGCATCCATGGGGTCGAGTAGCGCACCGCCTGCTCCAGTGACGAGCGCAGCGAAATGCCCGAGCGCATCAGCGAGGCCAGCGAGACGATCAGCATGGCACCCGAATAGTCGCGGTAGACACTATAGGGCAGGCGCTTGTCGAACGGCCGTCGGCTTGGGCCGGCCCAGTGGGCCAACGAATACATGAAGGCGATGAAGAGGATGACATTGGTCCCGATCATCAGCAGCCCGTAGTGCCGCACGCCGTTGGCAACGGCGGCCAGGGCCTTGCCGGAGGCCGGCCATTCGGTGACGGGCATGATCGATTCCAGCACCGGAATGGCGTAGAATGAAAAGCCCAGCAGGATGGCGTAGAACAGCGCGATCAGGAACAGCGGATACATCACCGCGCCTTTGATGGCAGCCGTCATGCGCTCGGTCTTTTCCACCGTGCCGGAGAGGAAGCGCAGGCCCTCGGCCACGCTGGCGTCGCCAGCGGTCTGGGCGGCATCGAGCATCATCAGTTCCGAGGTGGGCGCCACGCCCTCCAGCGCCGTGGCCAGGGAGCCGTTGATGGCATTCCTGAGGATGTGGCGGTACAGCAGGGCCATGCCGCGGTCGCGCTTGCGGGCGCGCTTCTCATACTTCTTGAAGGTGGAGAACAGCGGCACCCGGTCTTCCAGCGACATGGCCAGGTCGAAGTAGAACTCGGCCCGGCGTGCGCGCAGCTGGCGCTTGGCCATGCTAAGTTGCAGGTGTTCGAATACGTTCATGACATTCTCTTGTGCACGATCTGGCGGAATCCTTTGGGATGACCAAAGGTGGTCTTGAAGTAATAGGGGTCGATCTGCCCCTGGGTCAGGCTGTAGAGGGCATGGCCCCAGGCGGCCTTGCCGCGCATGTCCCGGGCATCGAAGGGGGCGACGCGGGCGGCATGGTAGTGGTCGCGCGCATCCAGGTCGCGTCCGGCCAGCAGGAGGCGCAGCAGGTCGTTGTCGGGCGTGATCACCTCGGCCGCCACGCATACGCCGCGAGTACCGGCGTGCGACAGCTGGCTGTAATCCACGCCGGGGATGCGGCAATGGGCGCAGCCGCTGTCGCTGGCGCACATCATCTGGTCGATGTCGAGACCGAACACGGTTTCGTAGGCGTTCAACTCCTCAGCCGGCAGGCGCTCCCTCGCGGGCAGCTTGCAATGCGGGCAGTTCCTGGGCAGCAGCGCCTGATAGACCAGGATGGACAGGAATTCCGGATTGCAGACGGCATGCCGGTCCAGTCCTACCATTTTGGAGGTCAGGCGCGAGACGATGCCCAGGGCCGAGGTGGCATGCACGGTGGTGAAGATCTTGTGGCCGGTCTCGATGGCGGCCTGGGCGATTTCACCGGAGAGCGGATCGCGCACCTCGCCGAACATGCCGATATCGGGGTCAAGCCGCAGAAAGGCCCGCATGGCGTTGAGGAAAGGGTTTTCCGCGCCGATGGCATTGGTCCGCTGCACCGAGAGATGGGTCACGCCCGGCACGATGTACTCGACCGGGTCTTCGATGGAAATGATCTTGCGTTCGCCACCGGCAGCCAGCATCGACAGCATGGAATTGAGCGTGGTGGTCTTGCCCGATCCGGTCACGCCAGCCACGAACACGCCGCCCCAGGCCGATTGCATGGCCAGGTCCAGCTGCTCCACCTGGCTGGGCAGGTAGCCCAGTTCGGGCAGGGTCTTGACCTTGCTGGAGGAACTGGCGCTGGAATGCAGGATCCGCAGCACCACATCGAAACCGCCCACCGAGGGGTGGCTCTGGTAGCGCAGCGTGAAATCCCGCTCCTTGTTGCGGATCGGGATCATGGCCTGCTGCGGCAGACGGGCATTGAAGGCGGCATCCGAACGCGACAATTCCTCGGCCTGTACGGTAAAGGCAGCGCTCACGGCATCGATGACGATCTGTGCCGGATAGCTGCCGATGCGGCGTATCACGCCATCTACGCGGGCGTTAAGCGTGGCATAGTCACCGCGCACCTCGAGATGGGCATCGCTGGCGCCGATTTCGATGGCGCGCCCGACCATGTCGGCGAAGTAGTTCAAGGGCTTGGATTCGGCGATGATCAGGTCTATCCCCGATACCGCCCTGGTCGCCGCTTCCTCATGAGTCGCAGCGACCTGATAGTCAAGAATCTCGAAGACGATAGGCTCGGCCGTGAAGAACATGCGCGGCGTCTTGCCGTCGCGCTTGAGGCGGTCGAGGATGTGGAACCACTCCGAGGACAGGTTCACGCCCCGGGTGGCAACCATCGCAATCAGGCCCGCTTCCATGTTGAGCACGGCGATGCGCTCCTGGTTGAAAGTGCGGTATTTTTTGGCCGGCCACATCTCCAGCACGCTACGGAACTGCGGCAGTTCCTCGGCGCGCCGGAGATGGGCCATTTCCAGGTTCGGTGATGACTTTTTTTCGGGAAGCATGTGGATGCCGCTTATCAACGCAAGGCCGGTGCCGTATTACCCATATTGACGCGATCGCCCGGGCTCTGGGGCTTGCCGCCGAATTCCAGGGGCGGTAGTCGGCCTTTTCCCGGTAACTGGCTGGCCAGATGGCGTGCCTGCGTATCCGCTGTGACAAACGCGCGCGAATCGTCGCCGCCCTTGGGCACGGAAAGGAACAGGCAGGTCTCCTGTTGCTGGCAGGCCTGCACCGCCGCACCGCGTTTTTCCCTGCCCGCCTTGATGCTGTCCTGGGGGCTCTTGGTCAAGAGCACACCTTCCTCCATGAGGATGATGTATTTCCACGGCCCCATCTTGCGCAGCGGCCCAGGCACAGGCACTACGCGTGACTGGCCGTTGACATCAAGTTCGGCCTTGTAATTGCGGTCGATTCCGTACAGGCCCAGCAGCACCGGATTTCTTTCCACCACGGGTTCAGCAGGAACGTCCTTCGAGGGATTCTTGCTGGCTGGATTGAGGCGGGCAGCGAATTCCCGTTTTCCGACCTGTTTGGCGAGCTTGATCATGTCGCCCAGAGTGGCGCTCTGGTCGATACGGCTGGCGCTCGCATCGGCCGGTGCTGCTGCGTCCATGGCATGGCAGGGTAGCGCCGCGCCTAGCAGCAAGGCGGTGAGTGCGACCATCGGCGGCAAGTTAGAAGTCTTTACCTTTTGCATAATATTTTCCAGATAGCTTGTAGCGGGTCTTTTCAATGGGCGCGACGGTCTTATCCGTGTCGAGTTCGACCGTGATGCTATCGATAGCCACGTAGTCTTCCAGCACGATGTCCTCCATGGTCCACAGTGGTCCTTCTATGGCCCAGACCGCGTTGACTACCGGGCGTACCAGTTGGTTGACGTCTCCTTGTCCGGCGAACAGTTGTGCCGGCTCCACCTTGACTTTGATATCCATCATGGATAGGTCTTGCAGGGTGCTGAAGAACTTCGATGACACTGTGCTGCGCAGCGGCAATGCCGCGCGCGTCAGCTTCGGTGGTGGAGGTACGACCGCCCCAGCATTGTCCAGGCGGTGCTGCGTCACCAACTGGGCGCTGGTGAGATCGTCGGGACTGAAGACGTCGTATTGCGGCTGGCCCATCGCCGAGGGTGGCAGCGCATGTCCGAACTCGGCAAAGTTGCCGTAGCTGCGGATCCAGGAGGCATTACACAGGGCCGGGGTACATTCCACCTTGCTCAGTCGCCAGCCCTTGATCTGAAGCGGAATTTGCTTCAGACCGCCCACCATGCGCTGAAGGCTGATCTGGCCGATACCGGTAACAGCCGCCAGATCAACGTCAATCTTGTTTTCGTAGACAATGTTGGGATCACTGGCGATGCGTGCTTGCTCGTTGGCGAGCTTCTTGTCCCGGGCCAGCTTGTAGGTGACCGCGCCGAAGCCCACCACGAACACGACCGCCGACACCGCCAGCAAAACGAGCATTTTCCTGATGTCGGGAATCTTCTTCAGGCGCACCTTGGCCGTGACTTCGTCCAGCACCAGGTCCCAGTCGATCTCTTCCACATTGCCCAGCAGATCGACCGCACCGACCCGCCGTACCGAGCCCGAGTCGGTGAGCTGCAGGAAGGTGTTGATGCGCTCGCTCACTACCTCGGTGTTGCCGATGACATCAAATCCCGGCACCGGCTGTCCGTCGCGCAGCACGACCACGCAGCTGCGCCTGGTATCGACGTGGAAGGCGAAGATTTCTTCGCCGCCGTGCGAATAGTTCTGGCCTAACAGCAGTGCCAGCGAGACCAGTGCGCCCCGCCCCTTTCCATGACCACCCGGGTTGGAAGAGAAGAAGCCGATCTGTGTACCATCAGGTGTGATGCAATAGCTGTGCTCGTCCTCGGCCCGGGCAGCGCTGAAGAGTTTGCTCCGTTCGCCCTTGGTCAATGGCACCCAGTGCAGGCCAGCCACCAGGGCCACCTTCTCTTTCGGGAAGATACGGCTGTGGTCTACGACCGGTCGGGTTCTGCAGACCGGCTTCTTGTTGAGTAGAGTCTTAAACATCGGTGAGTCGTGGGGTGATCAGGATCACGAAGGATTGCCGGACGTTGGAAGCGGTCTTGCTGGCGGCGAGGCCATCGACGCTGCCGCTGTTGCTGGAATTGGTCTGGGCCTGGTCATCCCCCAGCATGACCAGCGTTTCCCCCGAAGGCACCACCATGCGTTGGCCTACAGTGAAGGCACTCACGTTGGGCAGTTGAATGGTTTGCCCGGATGAACTGAATGAGGGCAGACCCTTCAAACTGGAGATGTTGATATAGGTCTGCAACAGCACTTGGTTGGAATCCAGCACCACCGGCAAGAAGGCCAGGGACATGCCCGTGCTGATCTGCCCCGGCGTCAGGCTGGGGCCGGTCGTAGTGACACTGCCCACCTGTCCGCCAGCGACGACTGCCGCCTGGGTCTGCTTCAGGTAGGCCTGCTGGTTGACCACCATCAGCGGTACCGAGACCCGGTTGGAGGTGACGGCTACCCCCGAATAGGTGGTCGAGACCCGCCCAAATGTCTTGAGCAACTTGATCATCGCGTTAGTGCCGTTGCCGTTCTGGTAGCCGATGGTGAAGGGGCTGCCGGACTGGCTGGGCAACAGCGCCGCGGGGGTGGTTGACGAGAAACCGTTGCGCACTACGTTCCAGTCAATGCCGGCCGAGAATTCGTCGTTCAACTGTACTGACAGCACCTGGATTTCCAGGCTGACTTGACGCATCAAGGATTTGTTGACTTGCTCGATATAGTTTTCCACGGCCTTCATCGGTTCGGCGGCATCGGTCACCGTGATCACGCCTGATTTGCCGTCGACCGAGAATTTGCCGCCGCCGGAGATGAGCGACCCCAAGGTCTTTTCGATACCCCCCCAGAAGTCGGATTCGAAATCCATGCTGGCCGAACTGCCGCCTCCGCCGCCTCCACCACCTCCACCCCCGCCGTTGCCTCCACTGCCTCCACCATCGCCGCCAGTCGAGGCTGACAGCGAAGCGGAGTATTTGAAGGAGGTACTCAGGGTCTTGACGAAGAAGGTACGGGTGCTGAGGCGATAGAAGAGGATGCGGTCATCCTCGTACTTCCACTGCAATCCTGCGCGCACGGCCACGTAATCCAGCAGGCCCGCAAACGAGCCGGCGTAGTTGAGCTCATAGGTATTGCCATACGTCTGGTTGCTGAAGTTGAGATCGCTCAGATTCTTTTCGCCGAAGGCGCTTTTCTCGCTCGCGCTGCCCTGCGTACCCGGAAGCGGCAGGGCGGCTGCGGCGAGTGCCGCGCCGGCTGTGGCTCCGACTGTGAAGCGCGAGGCCGGCATGAGCGCGTCGGGCGTGAGCAGCATCGGTACGCCGGTCTCGCTGGCGATACGCTCGACGATGGTGGCCACGGAATAACGTCCCGGGAAGCGGAAGGCCACCTGGCGCATCGCATCCGGTAGTGCTGCCTCGCGTGACAGAGGTATCGAGCGTGTTGCGATGATCAGGCGCGTGTCTTTGATCGCATAAGCCGGGCGCGGTTGGGGCGTGGTCAGTTCGGCGCGTGAGCTGTCCGTGCGGGTGATGACCTTGTCCAGGGTCCGATCGGCTCGGCGCCAGGTGCTGCACGCGGTGCACAAGACACTGATGCCAATGATCAGGATAAGCATGTGAGCACAACGGCGGCCTTGCCGCAGACGCTGCACCGCCGGCAGATGGAACTGGTTCAGGGGGACGATGATCTGTTCGATGGTCATAAGTTACCTTGATGGGCCTCAGCGAGCCTTACCTTCCAGATAGCCGCCGATGCGGATGATGCGCAGCTCGCTGTTGATGCGTGCCTGCACCGGATAGTCGGTGGTGGCCAGTGACTCCACTACGGCGCTGACCACCTGCTCGATACGACCGGATAATTGCAGCTCGGTCTCGATGGGGAAATCGCGCGGTGCATCCCACACCAGCTGCCAGCCGGCTTCTTGCCCCCACCGCTGCAGCATGCGGCGCACCGAGACATCGGCACGTCGTACCTGCCACTGCTGCACACCCGGGTCAGGATGATGGTCTATTGCGGAAACGCCAATGCCGTTGGTCAGTTCGGGTTCAATCGCGGCGCCCTTGGGCAGCCAGGCGGAGGCGCGCCCAGTGGCGGCAAGTGCCTCTGCATTGGTCGGATCATGCCCCCCCACTTGCTGGGCATGGACGGGAATGCAGACCGCCAGGAGGGCAAAGGCACGTAGCCACCGACGGGGCAGGCCGCAAGGGCGGGTGCGATGAATGAGGTGAACCGTGACTTTGTTCATAAGTAGATGTCATGCCTAGAGAGCGTGGTTATTGCTCGTGAGGAAGAGGGTGAAGTAAGGGAGAGCGGTTTCGCACAGGAGGCTCAGCGTGGCGGGATTGAGAGGGGTATAGGGGTCACTCTTGATCACAAACACGTTGGCCAGCGGCGTGGTCAGCGCACGGTTTGCATTCAGCGCGACCGAACGCAGGGCCGGTTTGGTGACATCTTCACCGGTAGTGGCCGCGCCGGCCAGGGCGTGCCGTAGTCCGGCAGTATTCAGGGTCGATTCCAGGTTCTGCACGATGGCCGGACACAGGCGCGCAGGCAGACCTGATACATGCAATACCCAACTGCTCCTGCCGCCGCCGATCAATGGCTCCAAGAACAACCGCCCGCCCCAGGTATTGTTGATTTGGGTCTTGTCACCGACGCCAGCCCCTACATATTGCCGGGCCACGGTGGCACCGCTGGCTAGTGTGCCGGTATCGATTGGGGCGGAACCGTCATCGTTCACCAAAAAATTCTGCAGTGACAGCATCGTCTGTTGCAAAAAACGGGATGACGAGCTTACCTCGGCCTGATCAAGCTGCTCGCGCAATACCTCCAGCGAGGCCACTACCAGAATGGCGGAAATGGCCATTGAGACGGATAACTCAATCAGCGTGAAACCACATTGGCGCAGCCGTCGCAAAGGGGCGTAGGAGGCTCTGCCATGGATGTGTCTGGTGTCGCCCCGCTGGGATAGGGTGAAAGGGGTCATCGTAGTTTGGATCTCACTAGCAGTACACCGAAGTTGTTGCCAGCGTCTCGACAGGCCGCGGACAGCGCAGCAGGAGCAAGATCCTGGCCCAGATTTCTGACGATGCGCGGGACGGCGACGTTAAGGCCAGCGCTAATGGTGATCGCAGGCAGGTTGGAGTCAAGGCCGACAATGAGGGCCCAGCCAACAGGGTCGGCCATTCCGTCGGGAAAGACCACAAGTGCATCAGCTATCGGCGCGAACTGGAACAAGAGGTCGGCACAGTGCTCTGTCGGGATGGCATTCAGGTATAAGCCCCAAGCCCGGGACGCGACTCCGATCGGTGCTACGCCGACGGCACCTCCGAATGGATGGGTCACGGTGACGTTGTTCCCGGCGCGCCGGGTGATGAGGAAGTGGCTAAACGCGCCGAAGGACACTGCCTGCCGCAAGGTCAAACCGCCATAGTTGGGCAATTGGTCATAGGCATCGTTGATGCGCCTGATCGCGTTACCATTCTCGGCGGAGAGTTCATTGATTCTCTGTTGTGCGAGCAGCCATGTCGTGCCGGTAATACTACTCAGCACGATCATGCCGGCCAGGGCCAGGGCCACGGAGAGCTCTACCAATGTGTAGCCGGAGTGGTGTTTTCTCATAGGAATGCGGATATTTTCTTTAATGCCGCCCCTCGGACAGAGGCGGCATCGAAAAGAGCTATCCGAAGCGCATTACTTCCAGTTGATCAGACCGATGCTCACGGAGGCGTTGCCGGTGCCGCAGGCACGCGCATGGGTCATCGCCGCGATATCGAGTGTGCCGTTCGGCAGGTGTCCTTGGACTACCGCAGCGGCGGCTGTAGCAGGGGTTGGATTCCCGCCGCCAGGTGGAATTAATCGCATGCCGGCTAAAGTCAACGTGCCAACACCCGCAGCGGTAATTGTGCGGGTCCCCACCGTTGCTTCGGGTTGAACAAGAATGCCCCGGACGCCGGTAGCCGAGGCGGAAGAGACAATGTCTGCACAGGAGGACGTAGGAATGCCAGCTAAAGTCACAACATAGCCGGTGTTGGATGCCGGCCCGGTGAACAGGGTAGCGACATCAACGGTGGTGGGAAAGCCAAAGCGGTTATTGGCGACTCGGTTCGGGGCGAGACCGATAATATCGAAGGCACCGTCAAAGGCGCCGAAGCCAACGGCAACTTCGGTCCCCAGGCCGGCGAAGGAATTGGCCCGGGCATAGATTTTGTCGATCTGGGCCATCGTACGGGGGATGCCGCTGACCACATCATTAGCTCGCGCTTGCCGCAGCACCACCTGCACCAGCGCAATGGCCGAGACCAGCAGCACGCCGGCAATGGCAACAGCCACTGACAGTTCGACAATGGTGAAACCGCTTTGCGTACGTGGAAGGGGGCGCGTCTTGTGTATTGAGTGAGGGGAGTAAAGCATTTTTAGTATTCCTTGAACTTCGTTAATGCCGTCTGAAGGGACGGCTCTGGTGATAAAACATGGGATGACCAATACAGGCGGGCGATGTGCTCGGGCCAGGCAAGCAGGGCGCCGACGCAGTTTCGCGGACTTGTCCGTCTTGATCTGTGTTGCATGGTCGTTATCGTCGGACTGGCGATTTATTTCCTCACGGGTCTATCTCCTTTCTCGCGGATCGAAACGCTTCGCCTGGATCGGCAAGACGAAGCGACGGGAATAGCTCAATACCCGCATGAAGCCGGGCAGGCGGAATTGCAGAATGTCGTCCTTGACGGCAGCAAACAGGTTTTGTACCGAGGCCAGGGCATCGACATCGATGTCGCTGGAGAGATGGCCGATGAAGAAATTTTCGGTCTGCGTCAGCAGGGAGTAGCTGACCGAAGTCGGCGACTGGGTGGAATAGACGATGCCGATGCCGAACTTGGCACCTTCCTTGGCGAAACGGGCATAGATGTCGGTGGTGTTCTTGCCGGCGGCCTCGACCGGGAAGATCATGTGCGCTTCTTCGAAGTAGATCTGCACGAAGCGCCCGGCCAGGGTGTTGGTGATGAACTTGTGTTCCTGCTGCTGGAACACGGCGGTGGAGATGATGCGCGAGAAGTAGCGCACGATGCGTTCATTGGCCGCGCCCAGGTCGATGATGACGGTCTTTCCCGTATCGATGGCGCGGAGGGTGTCGTGCAGAAAATCGCTGGCGTTGGCGGAGTGGAACTGCAGGCATTCGCGCAGGAAGTAGGAACCCACGCCGTTGGTCTGGCAAAGCAGTTCTTGCACCACGCGGTCTTCTTCGTCGAACAGTTCGGTGCGGCCCACGCGCAGGTTGGGGTCGTTTGAATACTTGAGTGCGAAGGCCGAGAGCACGCGGATCTCCTCGGTCATCTCGAGGAAGCTGGTGGGCATCGGCGGCGGCACCTTCGATTTGATCGCCTGCCAGGCTGCCATGCGAAGCGCTTGCGTGAAGCCCACATTGATCAGTCCGCGTGTAGCGATTTCGGCGCAGACCGCCTCGCCCGGATCGAATCCTGCATCCTGCAGCAGCGTCCAGAGCAGGCAAAGCTTGCGGAAGGCGACGGCGCTGTCATGGGTGCGCCCGCCTTTCAGCGCCGATAGTGCGGGGAAACGGATCATCAGGAAGTTGCGCACCTCAGGGATATCCAATACCGAGGGCGTGAGCAATTCGGAGAAGATAGTCAGGGCGGCTTCCGGGATGTCGTAGAAGTTGTAGCGAAGGAACTCGCCGTTGCCGCGTGGCTGGGTTGAGAGGTAGTACACCTGGACGCGCTCGGGGTAGGCCGAGGCGATGGAAAAATTGCCGTCCTGGGGATTGTCGTTGGCGTATTCGCCATTGACGTCGAACACCAGCTGGCCGACTTGACCACTCTCGCGGGTGGCATTGAGCACGCCTTGCATGAGCAGCTTGACGACGTTGGATTTGCCCAGCCGGGTCTTGCCGAACATGGCGGTGCGCTTGCCCACCACTTCATTGACGCTCATGGCCACCGGCATCGGGTGCGTAGCTTTGCTGGTATGTTCGCCCCAGCGCACATGGCCCAGTTCGAAGGTTTCGCCGACGTCATCCGACAGTGCCAGCAGGGCGCGCAGGATGGGCTCGGGCAGGACGTAGCATGCGCAGGAGGGCGAGAGCATCAGCGCACCATAGGCCGGTAGTCCGGCATAGTAGGACAGCCTGCCGCTGCGCTGGTCGACGCGGCAGCTGCCCATGACACGGCAGTGCAATTTGCACGTGGTGGTGTGGTCATCACGACGTGCCGTAACTTGCAGGAATCGCGCGAGGACAAATTCCTGAGTGCCGTTGGTGGACCAGTCAGGCGAGGCGATGGCGAGGAACTGCCCAGGGACGATACCTGCATGACTCAGCCGTTCGTAAGACGAACCAGCGGTGACTTTCAGGCCGTCCTGAGTTTCGAGCAGACCAAGGCTATCTTCTCGCGCAAAAAACATATCGTCGTATCAAAAATGAGGTGGGTGATCGGGTTCCAGAAATAGCTGAAACCTGTTTCACATCGTTCCAACCATGAAGCCGATTTGCCGACCTATGGATTGAATTTCTTCCTTGCTTGCCATTCTGTTCCCGAGCTAATTCGATCAGTCCCGCAACGCAGAGCGGTTCTGTCTTGCGGATTCGCGGCGACGGCAGTGTTTGAGGTGGGTGGCTTCGCATCCGATTTGTGCTCTCGACGGATGTGGACGGAACACTGGGGCTGACACCCGATGACGTCGACGATGAGAGAGGAAGGCGAGAGCGTTGCTCATGGCTTTATTGGTGGAGCGACTGCGAGATGCTCCACGGCGGTAGCGCTGCAAATCATTTATTCGGAGCGCTAATTTATTCCAAAATTTTTCGCCAGGACATTCACAACGGACGAGATTTGTTCATAAAAAATCAGCACCCGTGCAAAACAATTTCATATTTTCTCTATGCGGATGTGTCGTTGCATGTCACTGGCGGCTGCCGGCTTCTCTGATTGGGAGATACGGTGCGATGTCAGTTCGGTTCCCCGCCGGCGCCAGCCTGCTCGCGGAATTTGCATGACGACGCTAGCCGTTGGAATTTCACTTTGAAGGGGAGGGGGACGGGTCGCTGCCAGAAGTGATCTCCTGGTTATTTCCCTGCGCGCTCGCGGCGCTGGTGGGCGATCTACGTTCACGCCCTGGCAGCGCCGATGTGGCAGGTCGAAAAGTATTTGATCAGATGGGGCAGGTCATGCGTGTCGACGCGGGATCCGTTCTCGCGGACGGAGAGGTGAATAGCACTAGCGTGCAGTGAAAAAGAGGGGGCGCCGCGCACTGATTCGCACAAAGGGTGATGCCTTAGCGTCGCATCGCCCTCAGTGCGGCCTGGCAGCCCCACCACTGGCTTTCTCAGCTGATGCAGATGGTCAGCGTATTCCGGCTCAGCGAGAGCGAACCGTTGGTCCGACGCGACTTTGACGTCACGCCGACCGGGCCTACGCTGCCGGGTTGAAACGCACTTCGAAGACGGCCCCGTGTGGGCCGTTGCCTGCCGAGATTGTCCAGCCATGCGCCTGGGCAATCTCGGCGCAGATGGATAATCCCAGCCCCGCCCCCTGGTCACGTCGATGTGGCCCGCGCCAGAAGCGCTCGAACAGGTGGGGCAGGGCGTCCTCCGCGATGCCCGGTCCCTCGTCGCGCACTGACAGCCGTCGGGCATTGGCGTGCAGCGTCACGGTCCCGCCCGGCGGGCTGTGATGCAGGGCATTCTCCAGCAGGTTCTTGCACATTACCCCCAGCGCACCCGGATCGGCCAGGATCATGGACGGCGGCGCACTGTCGGCCGGCCCGATCATTACCTTCACCGCCATCTGCTGCGCCAGCCGCTCCAGCTGGCTGGCGGCCTGCGTCCAGGCAGCCTGCGGTGAGGTCTGCTGCATGCTGTAGTTATGGCGTTCGCTGGCTTCGGCCAGGGTCAGCAGTTGCTGTACCTGGCGCGCCATGCGATCGATATCCTGCAGCAGCATTTCGCCGTCGGCGACGTCGCCCAGTTCGACCTGGCCGCGCATGAGGGTCAGTGGTGTCTTCAGTTCATGGGCCGCAGTGGCCAGGAAATCGCGCTGCTGGCGGTAGCCCTGCTCCAGTCGATCCAGTGCCAGGTTCACCGAGTGGAACAGCGGCGTGATCTCGCGGGGTACGTCTTGTACCGACAGGCGCGCCGACAGATTGTCGATGTCGATGGTGGCCGCCGCATTAGCGGCCCGGCGCAAGGGCTTGAGCAGATGATGCAGGGTCACCGCCACGACGATGGAAAACAGCAGCGCGCAGACAATGGCGCCGACGATGATCATCCAGGTCAGGCGCTGCCCCTTGTCATCCTGGATGATGCGTAGCAGGCGCTCGCTGCGCATGACCTGGACGTAGTAGTTGCGGCCGCCATGTTCGAACTGCCGGGTGAGTACATGCAGGGTGCGACCATCGACACGCAGTTTCAGTCGGGCTGGCGCGGGTGTGAAGGGATTGCCCGGCTCGGCATAGGGCTGGGTGATGCCATCCGAGGCCAGCAGAACGCGGCCCTGCTCATCCAGGATGCGATAGACACTATCGGCCTTGAGGATTTCGTAGGCGGCGTCGTCCTTGTCGTTGATGGCGGTGCGGTAGGGGCGGTCGTTCTGGTCGAACTGCAGGCCCTTGATGACCTGGCTGGCATTGTTCTTCAGCGACAGGTCGGTCAGCATGTCCGGCCCCCAGCGCAGCATCAGCGTGATGACACCGATGATCACGGCACCGGTAACCGAGAGCACCAGCGCAGTGACCAGCTGCAGGTGCAGGGCCAGGCTGCGATGGCAGCAAGCCCGGGAGGGGGCGGCGGTGGCACCGGCCAGGTCGGCGGTTTCAGGTGTCTTCATGAGGCATTTTCAGGGCGTAGCCCAATCCGCGCTGGTTGACGATCTGCACGCAGGAATCGATCCCGGCCAACTTGCGCCGCAGGCGATGCAAGGCCACGTCCAGCGCATTGGGCGTGACCGGCTCGGCAATGCCCCAGGCGGCGGCCTCCAGCGCGGTACGGCGCGCCGTGGCGCCCGCTGCGCGGACCAACACCAGCATCAGTTGCAGCTCGGCCGAGGACAGGGAAATTGACTCCGCTGCGCAGACCATGCGGCTTTCCATCGGGTCGATGCGCAGGTCACCGTGTTCCGGCGCCAGGCTCTGCTGCTGCGGTGCGCGTCGCATCAGGGCGCGCACGCGGGCCACCAGTTCTTCCATCGAAAAGGGTTTGGGGAGGTAATCATCCGCGCCGGCCTCTAGCCCGTCGATACGGTCGTGCAGGGCGTCGCGCGCGGTCAGCATGAGGCAGGGGGTATCGATACGGCGGGCGCGCAACTGGCGTACCAGTTGCAGGCCGTCGCCATCGGGCAGGTTGCGATCCAGCACCAGGGCCGGATAGCGGATCTGTGCCAGGCCGGTGGTGGCCTGGGACAGCGTGCCGTAGACATCGGTCTCGATGCCTGCCGTCGCCAGCGCCCGGCTGACCAGCGCGGCCATGCGTTCATGGTCTTCCAGCAGGGCGATGCGATTCATCATGAAGGAATGGACCCCGTCAGAAGTGGTAGAGATAACCGGCGCGCACCCCGGCGGCGCTGCTGCGATCGACCAGGGGGCTATCGGTGATGCCGCTGCCGAAGCGGGTCACGCGCAGATCCAGAAACAGCGACTGCGAGGATGTCATCTGCCAGTCGGTGCGCAGGCCACCTACCAGGTTGGCGGTCGAGCTGCCCTGGTAGAAGGCGCGACCGGCCCGGACCTCGTTGCTGCGTACGCCGAAGTAATAGTCCACATAGTCGCTGCTCATCCAGTTCACTCCCAGGTAGGGTACCAGCGTAAAGCGGCCGCTCTTGAAACGGTGCTCTGCGCGCAGCTTGACGGTCTGCCCATGGCTGTTGCCGGATGCATCGGCCAGCCATTCCAGGGACAGGTCGGCATACGGGTTGCGCCACAGGGCGGCACCGCCCAGCCAGAAACCACCCTTGCGCTTTTCCATGCCATTCAGGATGGGCGCATCGCTGCCTTCATAGCCTTCATCGGCATACTGCGCCCGCAGCGAGAAGCCGACCGGACCAACGGCGCCCAGCTTCAGGTCGGCCGTGGTGCCGAGCAAGCGGAACCGGGGGCCATTGTACATAAGCAGGGGCAGCGCCCGGGTGCGATTGCCGTAGCCGGCATAGGGACTGCGTTCTACGCCCACGCCGGCACCCAGCGCCCATTGGCTGGTGTTGGAGCTGCTGTCGGCAACGGGCTCGGTGGTAGCGGATTGCTGGCCATGGGCCAGGAGGGGCAACATCAGTAGCGCGGCGCAGGCCAGGGGCGTGCGTGGAGAGAAGCGGATCGACATGTGGACTCCAGGGGAGGGGAAAGACGTCAAGGGGGATGCGACGCCGGCATCATCCCGTGAGCTGTCTTACCGCATCCTTACCTGCGGCACATGTCAACAGTGATCATCAGGCCTGTTTCCAGTAATCCGGCTGGGCATATGCATGCCGCAGGAAATCCACGAAAGCGCGGATACGCAAGGGCAGGTGGCGTCGCTGTGCGAACACGGCGTAGATGGAGGGGGCCGGAGCGGCAAACTTGTCCAGCACCGTGACCAGTTCCCCGGCCTCGATGGCGGCGCCGACTTCCCACATCGAACGCCAGGCCAGTCCGCGACCGGCCAGCGCCCAGTTGTGTAACACCTCACCGTCATTGCAGACCATGTTGCCGCCGACCTTGTAGATGCTGACCTTGCCCGATTGCTTCAGGGTCCAGCCGCGCTGGCTGCCTTCGCTGCTCATGGCCAGGCAATTGTGACGCACCAGCTCATCGGGAGTCTGCGGCGTGCCATGGCGACGCAGGTAGGAGGGGGCAGCGACGATGACGCGGTGGTTTTCCGCCAGCTTCACGCTCACCAGGTTGGAGTCGGTCAGGGTGGCGATGCGGATGGCGACGTCTATTCCTTCACCGATGACGTCGGCAATGCGATCGTTCAGGTTCAGCGTGAGCGTGACGTCGCGGTGCTCGGCCAGGAAGGAGGGGACCAGAGGCGCCACGTGCTGGCGTCCGAACCCGGCCGGGGCCGAGATCAGCAATTGCCCGCTGGCGCGGGCGCTGCGTTCGGAGACGGCCGATTCGGCATCTTCCAGGTCGGCCAGGATGCGCTGGCAGTCTTCCAGGAAGGCGGC
Source organism: Herbaspirillum sp. C7C2 (assembly GCF_022627865.1). Classification (NCBI taxonomy): domain Bacteria; kingdom Pseudomonadati; phylum Pseudomonadota; class Betaproteobacteria; order Burkholderiales; family Oxalobacteraceae; genus Herbaspirillum; species Herbaspirillum sp. C7C2. Next base: position 119,956 of record NZ_JABXGI010000007.1, on the reverse strand, counting down.
ACCTTCATTGGTGAGGACGATCTTGCGGGTGGTCCGCTGCAGCAGTTTCACGCCCAGGCGCTCTTCCAGCGCGTCCAGCCGGCGACCTATCATGGCCGGGGCGATGCCCTCGGCGCGGGCGGCGGCCGAGAGGCTGCCACGGGTGGCGACCTCGGCAAAGGTCGAAATCTGCTTGAACTGGTCCATGCGGGTCCCTGGGAAGAGGCTGGAATCGGGGCAAAGCCGCGCCGGGAGTGGCACAGGCCGCATCATCACTACCTGCGGATTATCTGCTCACTTATGACTAAAACGCAAAGATAAAGTGATAAAAGCTTCCACTCATAAGCATTTTGTTTAAATATACTGCGTACATAAAGTGCGTGATGCGATGCAAAAAGCGACAGCGCATCAGGCACAATCATGAAAACAAGATAAACAAGCTCACCTAGTCCATTTTTCTTTTTGAGGAGTCCAGCATGACGCAATTGAAGCTGCCCACCGGCATGGAAATCTCCGGCGAGATCAAGCCGGGTTACGAAAACGTCCTGACCTTCGAGGCCCTGTCGCTGGTCGCCAAGCTCTCGCGCGCCTTCGAAGGCCGTCGCCAGGAACTGCTGGCCGCCCGCGCCGAGCGCGTCAAGCGCCTGGATGCCGGCGAGCGCCCCGACTTCCTGAAGGAAACCGAATCCATCCGCACCGGCGACTGGAAGATCGCGCCCATCCCCGAGGCCCTGAAGTGCCGTCGCGTGGAAATCACCGGTCCGGTGGAACGCAAGATGGTCATCAACGCCTTCAACTCGGGCGCCGACAGCTACATGACCGACTTCGAGGATTCCAACTCGCCGGTCTGGGATAACCAGATCAGCGGCCAGATCAACCTGTCCGACGCGATCCGTCGCACCATCTCGCTGGAATCCAACGGCAAGAGCTACAAGCTCAACGACAAGATCGCCACCCTGGTGGTGCGTCCGCGTGGCTGGCACCTGGATGAAAAGCACGTCACCCTGGACGGCAAGCGCATCTCCGGCGGCATCTTCGACTTCGCCCTGTTCCTGTTCCACAACGCCAAGGAACAGCTGGCCCGTGGCGCCGGCCCGTACTTCTACCTGCCCAAGATGGAGTCGCACCTGGAAGCGCGTCTGTGGAACGACATCTTCGTCATGGCGCAGAACGAGATCGGTCTGCCGCAAGGCACCATCAAGGCCACCGTGCTGATCGAAACCATCACCGCCGCCTTCGAGATGGAAGAAATCCTCTATGAGCTGCGCGAGCACAGCGCCGGCCTGAATGCCGGCCGTTGGGACTACATCTTCTCCTGCATCAAGAAGTTCAAGAACGACAAGGACTTCTGCCTGGCCGACCGCGCCAAGGTCACCATGACGTCGCCCTTCATGCGCGCCTATGCACTGCTGCTGCTGAAGACCTGCCACAAGCGCGGCGCCCCGGCCATCGGCGGCATGAGCGCGCTGATCCCGATCAAGAACGACCCGGAAAAGAACGCCGTGGCCATGCAGGGCATCATCAACGACAAGCGTCGTGACGCCACCGATGGCTACGACGGCGGCTGGGTTGCGCACCCGGGCCTGGTCGAGGCATCGATGAAGGAATTCGTGGCGGTGCTGGGCGACAAGCCCAACCAGTTCGAGAAGCAGCGTCCGGATGTGGACGTGAAGGCGGCCGACCTGCTGAACTTCCAGCCGGAGACTCCGATCACCGAAGCCGGCCTGCGCTACAACATCAACGTCGGCATCCACTACCTGGGTGCCTGGCTGGCCGGCAACGGTTGCGTGCCCATCCATAACCTGATGGAAGATGCGGCCACCGCCGAGATCAGCCGTGCCCAGGTGTGGCAGTGGATCCGCAGCGCCAAGGGCAATCTGGAAGATGGCCGCAAGGTCAGCGCCGACATGGTGCGCGCCATGATCCCGGAAGAGCTGGCCAAGGTGAAGCAGGTGGCTGGCGACGGTCCTACCTATGACCGTGCGGCCAAGATCTTCGAAGAGATGTCAACCTCCGAGACCTTTGCCGAGTTCCTGACGCTGCCGCTGTACGAAGAAATCTGATTCAGATCCGCTTCAGTCAGAATGAACATCCCCGCCACTCGCAAGAGGGCGGGGATTTTTCATGGGCCGGGGTGCTGTCGAGGTGATGTGCAGCTCGTCCGTACGGCATATCCCGGCCAGCTGCAAAAGCGGCAGACGAAAAAAATCCCCGACGAGTCGGGGATTTTTTTTAGCTTGAAAAGCTTAAGCAGCCGGAACGATGTTCGAAGCTTGCTTGCCCTTCGGGCCGGTGGTCACTTCGAAGGAAACGCGTTGGTTTTCCTTCAGCGACTTGAAGCCATTCGATTGAATAGCCGAGAAGTGAGCGAACAGATCTTCGCCGCCTTCGTCCGGGGTGATGAAGCCAAAACCTTTTGCATCGTTGAACCACTTGACGGTACCAGTTGCCATTACGGACTCCTAAATTTAATTGATTGGGGCTTGCGCCCGGCTCTTTATCGTTACTCGGGAGGAATGACAGCGAAGAACCGCACTACCAGCTCGAATCCTAACGACGCGACGATTATACTCATTAAATCGAGAATGCAAGCCATTTTCGGCTCGAAAGTTCAATTAAAAGTTTTAATGGTTTTTTTCGGTGCTTTAGATTTCTCTACATGCTGGCAAATGGTGCAGGATGTCGCCCTGTATCCCTTGTCTGGTGCGGCTTTCCGGTTGTCGGACAATGTCTGACATTGTCCTGTCGGGCAGTTTCCTACAGCGCTTTTTCGGCGTTTTGGCGGTAGATCAGCACAACGGCATCCGTGGCAATCCCTTCTTCACGACCCAAAAAACCCATTTTTTCGTTGGTTTTCGCCTTGATGTTCACTTGCTGCTCAGAAATCCCCAGATCGGCCGCGACATTGACCACCATGGCCGGAATATGCGGTGCCATCTTGGGGGCTTGGGCGATGATGGTGGCATCCACGTTACCCACGACATAGCCAGCCGCTGCCAGGCGTTTGCCGGCTTCGCGCAGCAGCACGCGTGAGTCGGCGCCCTTGAATTGCGGGTCGGTATCGGGGAAGTGGCGACCGATGTCGCCCAGCGCGGCCGCGCCGAAGAGAGCGTCGGTGATGGCGTGCAGCAGGGCGTCAGCGTCGGAGTGGCCCAAGAGGCCCTTCTTGTGCGGGATGGTGACGCCGCCCAGGATCAGCGGGCGGCCTTCGACCAGGGCGTGACAGTCATAACCCTGGCCGATGCGGAAGGGGAAGGCAGTGCTCATGCGTGCGGACCTTTCAGGAAGAATTCGGCCAGCGCGGCGTCCTGCGCCAGCGTGACCTTGAGATTACGGGGGCTGCCTTCGACCAGGCGCGGGCGCAGGCCCAGCATTTCGATGGCGCTGGCGTCATCCGTGATGGCGGCCAGGCGATCCTGCTGGCGCGCCTGTTCCAGGGCGTGCTGCAGCAGGGCGTAGCGGAACATCTGCGGTGTCTGCGCCGCCCACAGGCCGGCGCGCGGCACGGTGTCCTGCGAGCGGGACTGGTCATCGCCGCGTTTGAGGGTATCCACCACCGGCAGTGCCAGCAGGCCGCCAACCTCATCATTGGCCAGCGCATCGAGCAGACGGTCGATCAGCACGGCGTCCAGGCCGGGGCGGGCGGCGTCATGGACCAGCACCCAGTCGCCATCGGCGGCCTGGGCGCGGATGGCCTGCAAGCCATTGAAGACACTGTCCTGCCGCGTTGCGCCACCCACGCGCAGCACCGTGGTGTGCGCCAGCAGGGCGGGGGGGAGCAGGGCGTCGATCCAGCCATCCTCGGGGCTAACCACCACGAAACTGTGGTCGATACGAGGATGCGCGGCAAAGGTCTCCAATGCATGCAGCAGCATGGGCTTGCCGGCCAGTGTCATGTATTGCTTGGGAATTTGCGCGCCCATGCGGGCGCCCACGCCGGCGGCCGGGATCAGCGCGTAATGTTGCGAGGTAGCGGGGGAAGACGACGGAGCGTTCATGCGGGCCAGACCGGCCCCGCTCACGGCCCGCCTGGCGGCGGCCTGGGATGGGACCATCGTTTATAATGAGAGGCTGAATTCTAATGCCAATCCCTTGCAAACGGCCGGCATTTTGCGGCGCCGCACGCGCGGTGGCCGCTGCTGATGCACCTGTCCAATGAACCGAATGAGGCCGCACCAGGCCGAACCCAGTCGAGTTAAGCCGATCCCCCGATCCTGAATGTCCTTCGATCCGAAAAAATCCCTGCCCAAGACGGGTGTCCGTTTCCAGCCGCCGGCCGTGCACGGTTCGGCCGATGCCTACCTGCTGGCCCAGGCCGCCCTGGCGCTCAAGGCCGAAGGCCGCATGCTGGCCGTGGTGGTGGCCGGGGCTACCGACGCCCAGCGCCTGCTTTCCGAAATCCCCTGGTTCCAGCCCAAGGAAGGCCAGCGCCTGCGCTGCCACCTGCTGCCGGACTGGGAAACGCTGCCCTACGACGCCTTCTCGCCGCACCAGGACCTGGTCTCCGAACGCCTGGCCACGCTCTATGAAGTGCAGTCCGGCCAGTGCGACCTGCTGATCGTGCCGGCCACCACGGCGCTGCTGCGCATGGCGCCGCCGCAGTTCCTGGCGGCCTATACCTTCTTCTTCAAGCAGGGCGAGAAGCTCGACGAGGCCAAGCTCAAGTCCCAGCTCACCCTGGCCGGCTATACCCACGTCGGCCAGGTGATGTCGCCGGGCGAATATTCGGTGCGCGGCGGCCTGATCGACATCTTCCCCATGGGTTCGGTGCTGCCGTACCGGCTGGACCTGTTCGGCGACACCATCGAAACCATCCGCACCTTCGATGCCGACACCCAGCGCTCGCTCTATCCGGTACCGGAAGTGCGTCTGCTGCCGGGTCGCGAATTCCCCATGGACGAGGCGGCGCGCCTGGCCTTCCGCAACCGTTGGCGCGAAGTGTTCGAGGGCGATCCCACGCGCTCGGCCATCTACAAGGATATCGGCAACGGCATCGCCTCGGCCGGCATCGAATATTACCTGCCGCTGTTCTTCGACGAGACGGCCACGCTGTTCCAGTACCTGCCCGCCAACGCCATGTTCGCCACCGTGGGCGACATCGAGCAGTCCATCAAGCGCTTCTGGAGCGATACCCGCTCGCGCTGGACCTTCCTCAATGCCGACCGTGAACGTCCGGTGCTGGAGCCCAAGGCCATCTATCTGGATGATGAAGATTTCTTCACCCTCCTGAAACCGCATGCCCGTTGGGTGCTCAAGACCGACGATGCCCCCTCGGCGATATCCGCGTCGCTGCCCAATATCGCTGTCAACCGCCGCGCTGATGATCCGCTGGTGAACCTGCGCAGCTTCTTGGTCAAGGGTGCCGAACGCGTGCTGATCTGTGCCGAGACCAATGGCCGGCGCGAAACCCTGCAGCAATACTTCGCCGAATACGACCTGCACCCGGTGCTGTGCGAGGACTGGGAGGCCTTCCTGGCCAGCGACGAACCGCTGATGCTGGGCGTAGCGCCCCTGCAGGCCGGCTTCATCACCGCCGACGGCCTGGCACTGCTGACCGAGACCGAACTGTATGCCGGCAGCGGCCGCCGCGTGGGCAGCCGCAAGCAGCAGGCGGCCACCGATGTCGAGTACATGGTGCGCGACCTGTCGGAACTGAAGATCGGTGACCCGGTGGTCCACAGCAGTCACGGCATCGGCCGCTACATGGGCCTGGTCAGCATGGACCTGGGCGAGGGCGAGACCGAATTCCTGCATCTGGAATACGCCAAGGAGACCAAGCTCTACGTGCCGGTCTCGCAGTTGCACGTCATTTCGCGCTATTCCGGCGCCTCGCCGGAAGATGCGCCGCTGCATGCGCTGGGCTCCGGCCAGTGGGAAAAGGCCAAGCGCAAGGCCGCCCAGCAAGTGCGCGATACCGCCGCCGAATTGCTGAACCTGTACGCCCGCCGGGCGCTGCGGCAGGGTCATGCGTTCCAGTATTCGGCGCATGACTATGAAGCCTTTGCCGACAGTTTCGGTTTCGAGGAAACAGCCGACCAGGCCGCCGCCATCAATGCCGTCATCAAGGACATGACCGGCGGCAAGCCCATGGATCGCCTGATCTGCGGCGACGTTGGCTTCGGCAAGACCGAGGTCGCCCTGCGTGCCGCCTTCGTGGCAGTGATGGGCGGCAAGCAGGTGGCCATCCTGGCGCCGACCACGCTGCTGGCCGAACAACATGCGACCACCTTCGCCGACCGCTTCGCCAACTGGCCGGTGAAGATCGCCGAACTGTCGCGCTTCCGTACCGGCAAGGAAGTCACGCAAGCCATCAAGGGCCTGGGCGATGGCACCATCGACATCGTCATCGGCACCCACAAGCTGCTCTCGGATGAAGTGAAGTTCTCGCGCCTGGGCCTGGTCATCATCGACGAGGAACACCGCTTCGGCGTGCGCCAGAAGGAAGCGCTCAAGTCCCTGCGCGCCGAGGTCGATGTATTGACGCTCACCGCCACCCCCATCCCGCGTACGCTGGGTATGGCGCTGGAAGGGCTGCGTGATTTTTCGGTCATCGCCACGGCGCCGCAGAAGCGCCTGGCCATCAAGACCTTCGTGCGGGGCGAGAGCGAATCCACGATCCGCGAAGCCTGCCTGCGCGAATTGAAGCGGGGTGGCCAGGTCTATTTCCTGCACAACGAAGTGGAGACCATCGCCAACCGCAAGGCGGCGCTGGAAGCCTTGCTGCCCGAAGCCCGCATCGCCGTGGCCCATGGCCAGATGCACGAGCGTGACCTGGAAAAGGTGATGCGCGACTTCGTGGCGCAGCGTTTCAACATCCTCTTGTGCACCACCATCATCGAAACCGGCATCGACGTGCCCACCGCCAACACCATCATCATGCACCGCGCCGACAAGTTCGGCCTGGCGCAGTTGCACCAGTTGCGCGGCCGGGTCGGCCGTTCGCACCACCAGGCCTATGCCTACCTGTTGGTGCAAGACGTGCAGGGGCTGACCAAGCAGGCGCAGCGGCGCCTGGAAGCGATCCAGCAGATGGAGGAACTGGGCAGCGGCTTCTACCTGGCCATGCACGACCTGGAAATCCGTGGTGCCGGCGAAGTGCTGGGCGACCACCAGTCGGGCGAGATCCACGAGATCGGTTTCCAGATGTATTCCGACATGCTGAACGAAGCCGTGCGCGCCCTGAAGGATGGTCGCGAGCCCGACCTGGCCGCGCCGCTCTCGACCACCACCGAGATCAACCTGCACGCGCCGGCCTTGCTGCCCAATGATTATTGCGGCGACGTGCACGAGCGTCTGTCGCTCTACAAGCGCTTCGCCAACTGCGAGAAGTCCGACGCCATCGACGCCCTGCAGGAAGAACTGATCGACCGCTTCGGCAAGCTGCCCGACCCGGCCAAGGCGCTGATCGAAACGCATCGCCTGCGCATCGCCGCCAAGCCGCTGGGGATCATCAAGATCGATGCCCATTCCGAGGCGGCCTTGCTGCAGTTCGTCCCCAATCCGCCGATCGATGCCATGCGCATCATCGAACTGGTGCAGAAGAACCGCCAGGTCAAGCTCAACGGCCCGGACAAGCTGCGCATCACCGCCAGCATGCCCGACCTGGCGGCGCGGGTGCAGCAGGTCAAGACCACCATGAAGGCGCTCACCGGCTGATCGCCTGAGCCCGGCTCACCAGCGTTTTTACAACGAATCACGCATCAACGACATCACCCCAAGAACATGAACCTGATCCTGCAAGCCCCCAAGCAACACGCTGTCTCCACCGCCGACATCGACGCCATTGCCGCCCTGGCCGGTGGTCGCGCCGAACGCATCGCCCCCAGCCGCGTGGCCGACGCCGACGCCTGGCGTGTGGCCGGCGTGAGCCTGAGCGATACGCTCAAGGCCAGCATCGATGGCGCCTGCCTGAAGGCCCATTTGGACTACGCCTTCATCGAGGAAGGTCGCAAGCTGGCCGATTTCCGCCTGGTCGCCATGGACATGGATTCGACCCTCATCACCATCGAATGCATCGACGAGATCGCCGACATGCAGGGCCTGAAGCCCCAGGTCGCCGAGATCACCGAGGCCGCCATGCGCGGCGAGATCGAATTCAACGAAAGCCTGACCCGCCGCGTGGCGCTGTTGAAGGGCCTGGATGCCGGCGCCCTGCAACGCGTCTATGACGAACGCCTGCAACTCTCGCCCGGGGCGGAACACATGCTGAAGGCCGTGCAGGCGGCCGGCCTGAAGACCTTGCTGGTCTCAGGAGGCTTCACTTTCTTCACCGACCGCATGAAGCAACGCCTGGGCCTGGATTACACCCACGCCAATACCCTGGAAGTGGCCGACGGCAAGTTGACCGGCAAGGTGGTCGGCGGCATCGTCAATGCGGATGAAAAGCGTGCCACGGTCGAACGCATCTGCCGCGAGATCGGCGCCGAGCCGTCCCAGGCCATCGTCATGGGCGACGGCGCCAATGACCTGCGCATGATGGGCATCTCGGGCCTGTCGGTCGCTTTCCGCGCCAAGCCGGTGGTGCGCGCCCAGGCCAGTGTGGGCTTGAATTTCGTCGGACTGGACGGCATCTTGAACTTGCTGGCCTGAATCCAGGACCAGCCAACCGACCCACTTCAGGAGACACGATGAACCAGGAACTGGTATTGGATTCGCAAACGCAGGCGGGCCGCGACCTGGTGTGGTGGCTTTATCTGGCCCATGCCGCCTGCCTGGTGTTTTCGCTGGGCATGCTGTCTTGCCTGCCGCTGATCGTCAATTACCTCAAGCGCGGCGATGTCCGCGATACCTTCCTTTATACCCATCATCGCTGGCAGATCCGCTCGTTCTGGTGGTATCTGTTCTGGCTCATCGCCGGTGGCGTGCTGTGGGCGACCGTGATCGGCATCCCGCTGGCGGTGCTGGTGTTCGCCCTGGCCTGGATATGGAAGGCCTACCGGCTCATCAAGGGTTTCCTTGATCTGCAGGACAACAAGCCCATGCCGGTGTGATCCGGCCGGCCGCTCCGGCTGAGCTCAACACTTCCACGGCGCCCTCGATGGGCGCCGTTTTCATTGCAGTGAAGCAAAACTCCCGGCTGCAAGGGATAATAGTGATATTGAAACGTTTCAATGATAATCTCGAATTATTACTAGACAGCATGATGCGGTTTTCCTGCCTTTCGTCCGGCACTGGCCCGAGCGAGCAGGGAGGAAAGCCGTTTCCATCCAAAGGAAAGCCTGCGCATGAAGAACTGGACGATCAAGCAACGCATACTGGGTAGCTTTGGGCTCATCCTGCTGCTGATGGCCTTGATGGCGGGCATTTCCGCGGTCAATCTGGGCCGCATCGAGAAGAGTGCCACGGCGCTGCGCCAGGATTCGACCCCCGGCCTGTACTACAGCACCATGATCAATGCCGCCTGGTACGAAAACCTGCTGATGACCCAGCAGATCGCCCAGATCGATACCAGCGAGGCCGAACGCCAGGCCAATCTGGCCCTCTTGCGCCGCAACGGCGAGCGGCTGGACCGTCTGCAGGAAGACTACGAAAAGACCATCTTCGCCGACGACGATCGCAAGCTCTTCGAGCAATTCAAGGAAACCCGCCAGAAATACCGCGCCCTCGTCACCGAGGTGCTGAAGATGGACTTCAGCCAGCGTCCGTCCATCGACAAGCTGTTCAACGAGCAGATCCGTCCGCAGTGGCGCTTGGGTTATCAGTTCACCCAGCGCATGGTGGAAGTGAACAAGGGTATCGCCGATGACGCCGCCAGCCGCATCAACGATGCGGTCACCTCGGCCCAGTTCGCCATGCTCACTTCGCTCATGGCGGCCTTGCTGGTGGCGCTGGTATGCGGCTTCTTCCTGATGCGCGCCATCAATGAGCCCTTGCAGAAGCTCATGCGCATCCTCGACGTGATGCGCTCGGGTGACTTTTCAAGCCGTGTGGCGCTGGATCGCAAGGATGAGTTCGGCGTCTTGGGGAGCGGCTTCGACCGCATGACCGATGAACTGACCGCACTGGTCTCGCAGGCCCAGAAATCCTCGGCGCGGGTGGCCACCTCGGTCACCGAGATCGCCGCCACCGCCCGCCAGCAACAGGCCACGGCCGCCGAGACGGCTGCCACCACCACCGAGATCGGCGCCACCTCGCGTGAGATCTACGCCACCTCGCGCGACCTGGTGCGCACCATGAACGAAGTCTCGGTGGTATCGGACCAGACCTCGTCGCTGGCCGGCAATGGCCAGGCCGGCCTGACCCGCATGGAAGACACCATGCAGAACGTGATGGACGCGGCCGGTTCGGTCAGCGCCAAGCTGGCCATCCTCAACGAAAAGGCGGGCAACATCAATCAGGTCGTCACCACCATCACCAAAGTGGCAGACCAGACCAACCTGCTGTCGCTGAACGCCGCCATCGAAGCCGAGAAGGCCGGCGAACACGGGCGCGGTTTCTCGGTCGTGGCCACTGAAATCCGCCGCCTGGCCGACCAGACGGCCGTGGCGACCTACGACATCGAAGTCATGGTCAAGGAAATCCAGTCCGCCGTGGCGGCTGGTGTGATGGGCATGGACAAGTTCTCCGACCAGGTGCGACGCGGCATGCAGGACGTGCAGACCGCCGGTAGCCAGTTGTCGCAGATCATTGCCCAGGTGCAGGCGTTGGCACCGCGCTTCCAGACCGTCAATGAAGGCATGCAGGCCCAGGCCAACAGCGCCGAGCAGATCAACCAGGCCCTGGTGCAACTGTCCGAGGCGGCGCAGCAGACCGTGGAGTCGCTGCAGCAGTCGGGCCAGGCCATCGAGGAACTGAACGTGGTCTCCAACGAATTGCGCAATGGGGTTTCGCGCTTCAAGGTGATGGACTGAGCCGCAAGGCGGATCGCCTGACCATGAGCGAGTCTTTGTTCCTGCTGTTTTCGCTGGGCGCCGAGCGCTATGCACTGTCTACCGCCGAGGTGGCGTCGGTGCTGCCGCTCTCGCCTTGCAAGGCCCTGCCCGGGGCACCCCCCTGGGTGGCCGGTCTGCTGCACCACGGTGATGGCCACGTGCCGGTGATCGACCTGTCGCATCTGGCGCTGGGCCGTGCTGCCGCGGCACGCGTGAGTACCCGCCTGGTGCTGCTGCACTACCACGCTGGCCTGCCCGCGCCGCAGTTGCTGGGCCTGATCCTGGAGCAGGCCACCGAGACCTTGCGCTGTGATCCTGCCGGGTTTGTCCCGGCGGCCGTGCGTAATGAGGGCGCGCCTTATCTGGGCCCGGTGCGGCCCTATCAGGGTGGATTGCTGCAGCGGGTGCAGGTCGAGGACCTGCTGGACCCGGCCACCCGCGCACTGCTCTTTCCGCAGGAGCCGGCATGAAGGCCCTGCCGCACATCGCCGACAAGCTCAAGCTTGCGATGGGCCTGGACATGGCCACGGTGGGTGCCAGCCTGATCGAACGCGTGGTGCGCGAGCGCATGACAGCCTTGGAAATCAGCGATGACAGCCTCTACCTCGCGCTGCTGCAGACCTCGGCCGCGGAGTTGCAATCCCTGATCGAACTGGCGGTAGTGCCGGAGACCTGGTTCTTCCGCGATCGCGAAGCCATACTCGCGGCTGCCCGCCTGGCCCGCGAGCGCCTGGCCGCACAGCCTGCGCTCCCGATACGCATCCTCAGCCTGCCGTGCTCCACCGGCGAAGAACCGTATTCCCTGGCCATGGCCCTGCTCGATGCCGGCCTGCTGCCAGGCCAGTTCGTGATCGACGCCTACGATATCCGCACCCGCTCGCTGGAGATCGCCGCTGCCGGCATCTATGGGCGCAACTCCTTCCGGGGGCGCGACCTGGGCTTTCGTGACCGCTATTTCACTGCGCATGACGGCCAATGGCACTTGCAGCCACACATCCGCGAGCAGGTGCGCTTTGCCCCCGGTAACCTGCTGGCACCGGATTTCCTGCGGCATGCCGCCCCTTACGATTTCATTTTCTGCCGCAACGTGCTGATCTACTTCGAACGCGACGTGCAGCACACCGTGGTGAACCTGCTGGAAGGCCTGATGAAGCCGGATGCCGTCATCTTCGTCGGTCCGGCCGAGGGCGGCATCCTGTTGAGTCCGCGCCTGGAGTCGGCTGGCATCGCCCTGGCTTTCGGGTTTCGCAAGCGCCCTGTACAGCGGGCCAGCGGCCATGTGCCGGCCTGGGCCGCGCCAGCCAAAACCGCGGCGGTGCCACCGCCCGTATCTGCCATCCCGATGGGCGCGCCTGCTGTCGCGGCTAAGCGCCGGCCAGCCGTGCCGGCGCCGTCTGCGATGGCTTCGCCGCCGGTCGCGCTGCCATCCGGCCAGTTGGAGCGCGCGCGGCTGCTGGCCGACCAGGGCCAGCTCGAACAGGCCCAGGCCTTGTGCCAGGAGGCCATCCAGGAGCAGGGGCCGAGCGCGGCTGCCTTCTATCTGCAGGGCCTGATCCTCGACGCCGGTGGCGACCACGAGCAGGCACAACGCTGCTATCGCAAGGCGCTCTACCTGGAACCCGAGCACCAGCCCGCACTCTTGCACCTGGCCGCGCTGCTGCAGGCGCAGGGCGATATCGCCGGCGCCGAGCGCATGCGTCAGCGTGCCGCCCGCCTGAGCCCGTCACGGGAGGACGCACATGGCTGAAGTGATGCCAACCGATGCCGTGATCGATGACTGCTGGAACCGCATCGGCACCAAGGGCGATGGCACTTGCTCCGAGCTGCAGCAGCACCTGCGCTGCCTGAATTGTCCGACCTTCGCCCGCGCCGCCCTGCAGCAGCTCGATCGCATTCCGGCCTCGGCCGAGGTGGCGCAGCAGTGGATGCATTCCGCCGTGGGGACTGAGCCACCGCAGCAGGGTGCAGACGCTTCCGCGCTGGTGGTGCGCATCGGCGGCGAGTGGCTGGCCATTGCCGCCACGGTGGTGCAGGAAGTGGCCGAGACCCGTCCCGTACACAGTCTGCCGCACCAGCGCAACCCGGCCATCAGCGGCGTGCTCAACATCCGGGGTGCATTGCGCATCTGTGTCTCGCTGGCGCAGTTGCTGCAATTGCAGACGGAGTCAGCGGCGGGGCAGGGCGCTTCCCATCTGCTGGTGACCGCCTACGAAGGCCAGACGCTGGTCTTCCCGGTGGAGCAGGTGGTGGGTGTGCACCGCTATGCCCCTGATGCACTGGCGCCGGTACCGACTACGCTGGCCCACGCCACGATCCAGTACACGCGGGGCATGGTGGAGTGGCGTGGCCGACAGATCGGCCTGCTGGACCATGAATTGCTGTTCTACGTACTCAACCGGAGCATGACATGAGTACGCCCGACCTGAGCCAGATGTCCATGCTGGACCTGTTCCGTTTCGAGGCGGAAAGCCAGATCGCCCAGCTCAACGCCAGCCTGCTGGCGCTGGAGTTGCAGCCAACGGCGGCCGAACACCTGGAAGCCTGCATGCGTGCCGGTCATTCGCTCAAGGGCGCAGCCCGTATCGTCGGGCTGGAAACGGCGGTCAAGGTTGCCCACGTGCTGGAGGACTGCTTCGTGCTGGCCCAGCAGGGCAAGCTGCTGCTGGAGAAAAAGCACATCGATGTGCTGTTGCGCGGGGCCGACCTGCTGGGACGCATCGCTTCTCCGCCCGATGGCGACGAAGCCTGGGCCGATCACGCCGGTAGCGCAGAGGTGCAAGCCTTCCTGCTGGCCCTGCCCGCGGTGATGAGTGGTGGCGACGCGGCTCCGTGGCCACACACTGCTGCGCCAGCTGCCGCTGCGCCCTCTGCGCCTTCCGCACCTTCCACTGCTGCCCAGGCCGAACCCACCGAGACCGTGGCGTCGCCCGCCCCTCTGGTGGCTGCCGTCGCTGCCGAGTCCGCGCCGGCATTGTCCGCGCCTGCCTCCACGCCCGCGCCGGTAGCGGCCCCTGCCGGTACACGTTCCGTGCGGGTCAGCGCCGAGAGCCTGGATCATCTGCTGAGCCTGACCGGGGAATCCCTGGTCGAATCGCGCCGTCTCAAGCCCTTCGCGGCCAGCATGCTGCGCATGAAGCGCGTGCAGCGCGAAGCCATGCTGGCACTGGACCTGCTGCAGCAAAAGCTGTCCACCACCCAGCTGGATGAATTCACCCAGGCCACCTTGTCCGAATTGCGTACGCTGATGCAGCAGAACCAGCATCTGCTGGGCGACCAGGTCAATGAACTGGAGGCCTTCGACCGCCGCTCGGTGAACCTGTCGCAGCGTCTCTACGACGAAGCGCTGGCATGCCGCATGCGGCCCTTCGCCGATGGCACCGGCGGTTTTGCCCGCATGGTCCGCGACGTCGGCCATACCCTGGGCAAGTCGGTGCGGCTGGACATCAGCGGCAGCGTCACCCAGATCGACCGCGACATCCTGGAAAAGCTGGAAGCCCCCATCGGTCACCTGCTGCGCAATGCCGTGGACCACGGCATCGAAGACGGCGCGATCCGCCGGGCGGCTGGCAAGCCGGAGCAGGGCGTGGTGCGGCTGGAGGCCCGGCATAGCGCCGGCATGCTGCTCATCGAAGTGAGCGACGATGGTGCCGGCATCGATATCGAACAATTGCGGCGCGCCGTGGTGGCGCGCGGACTGTCCAACGAAGAGACGGCGGCCCGTCTGTCCGAGGCGGAGTTGCTGGAATTCCTGCTGCTGCCCAGCTTCACCCTGCGTGACACCGTCACAGAGATTTCCGGGCGCGGCGTGGGGCTGGACGTGGTGGCCGACATGCTCAAGCAGGTGCGTGGCACGATCCGCATCACCACCCGGCCGGGGCAGGGCAGCCGTTTCCTGATGCAATTGCCGCTGACCCTGTCGGTGATCCGCAGCCTGCTGGTGGAGATTGCCGGCGAACCCTATGCATTCCCGCTGGCCTACGTCAACCGCACGCTGCGCCTGCCAGCCGAAGCCTTGCAGACGCTGGAAGGCTACCAGCACTTCAGCCACGAGGGCCGCCAGATCGGCCTGGTCAGTGCTCATCAGGTCTTGCAGAAGGGGCAGTGGCGCGCCCGTGACGGCAGCGTCTGCGTGGTGGTCATCGGCGAACAGGAGCACAGCTATGGCGTAGCGGTGGATGCATTCCTCGGCGAGCGCATGCTGGTGGTGCAGCCGCTGGATCCGCGCCTGGGCAAGATCCCCGATGTGCAAGCCGGTGCGCTGATGGAAGATGGTGCGCCGCTGCTGATCCTGGATGTGGCCGACATGCTGCGCACGGTGCAGAAGCTGACCTCGTCCGGGCGCCTGCAGACGGTGGACCAGGACGGCGCTGCGCAGGCCGCCGTGGCCGCCCGCAAGAAGGTGCTGGTGGTCGACGATTCGCTGACCGTGCGCGAGCTGGAACGCAAGATGCTTGCCAATCGCGGCTATCAGGTCACGGTGGCAGTGGATGGCATGGATGGCTGGAATGCGGTGCGCGCCGAGCACTTCGACCTGGTCATCACCGATATCGACATGCCGCGCATGGACGGCATCGAACTGGTCAGCCTGATTCGCGGCGCACCGCAGCTGCAGTCGCTACCGGTGATGATCGTGTCCTACAAGGATCGTGAGGAAGACCGGCAGCGCGGCCTGGAGGCCGGCGCCGATCACTATTTCACCAAGAGCAGTTTCCATGACGAAAGCCTGTTGCAGGCCGTCACGGATTTGATTGGAGAGGCGACATCGTGAAGATCGGGATCGTCAACGACACGCCCATGATGGTGGAAGTACTGCGCCGGGTCGTCGCCGAGAGCGGCCGGCACGAGCTGATCTGGATTGCCCGCGACGGTGAACAGGCAGTACAGATGTGCGCCTGGCAGTTGCCGGACGTGGTGCTGATGGATCTGCTCATGCCCAAGGTCGATGGCGTGGAAGCCACCCGCCGGATCATGCAGGAGACACCCTGCCCGATCCTGGTGGTGACCTCGGACATGGATACCAGTGCCGCCAAGATCTACGAGGCGCTGGGCTATGGTGCGCTGGATGCCACCCAGACCCCGGCCCTGATCGGCGCGGCCGGCAAGCGTGACGCCGCAGCGCTGATCGAAAAGATCGACAACCTCGGCCGGCTCGGTCCGGAAGTGGTGACCGCGCCGGTGCGGCCCGGCGTGCGACCACTACCGTCGGTGTCCTCGGAAGACCTGGCACCCCTGGTGGCGGTAGGGGCGTCGGCCGGTGGTCCGGCGGCGCTGGCCACCTTGCTCAAGCAGTTACCGCGCGAGTTCGGGGGCAGCATCGTGATCGTGCAGCATATCGATGCCGGCTTCGCGCCCGGCATGGCGCAATGGCTGCAGCAGCAGTCGCTGCTGCGGGTGCGCCTGGCCGGCGAGGGGGATCTGCCACGCCGTGGCGAAGTCCTGCTGGCCGGCAGCAACCATCATCTGGTCTTCAAGGAAAACAGCCGGCTGGCCTATGTCGAAGGCGCTGCCGCCGACGTCTACCGGCCGTCGGTGGATACCTTTTTCCACAGTATCGTCCGGCATTGGCAAGGCAAGGCCACCGGCGTATTGCTCACCGGCATGGGGCGCGATGGCGCAGCCGGCCTGAAGGCCTTGCGTGAGAACGGCTACCACACCATCGCCCAGGACCAGAAAAGCTGCGCGGTCTATGGCATGCCCAAGGCGGCGGTGGCCCTGAACGCTGCCGTCGAGGTGCTGTCCGTGACGGCTATCGCCGCGCGGCTGCAAGCCATCGTGGCGTCAACATGAAGAATAGAAGGAAGAAACAATGAGCTCGGTGCAACCTACCGACATCCAGACCGGTGGCCCCGTGCCACCGAGCGACGAATACAAGATCATGGTGCTGCTGGTGGATGACCAGGCCATGGTGGGTGAGGCGATCCGCCGCGCCCTGCTCAACGAAGAGCACATCGATTTCCATTTCTGCACCCGCGCCGAGGAGGCGCTGGCGGTGGCGGAGAAGACTCGGCCCACCGTGATCCTGCAGGATCTGGTGATGCCGGGCGTGGATGGCATGACCCTGGTGCGTCAGTATCGTGCCAGCGCCGCCCTGGCCAATGTGCCGATCATCGTGCTGTCCTCGCGTGACGATCCGGAGATCAAGCGCGATGCCTTTGCCGGGGGGGCCAATGACTACATGGTCAAGCTGCCGGATGTGATCGAACTGGTGGCGCGCCTGCGCTACCACTCGCGCTCCTACATCAACCTGCTGCAGCGGGACGCCGCCTATCGTGCACTGCGCGAGAGTCAGCAGCAGTTGCAGAAGACCAATTTCGAACTGCAGCGCCTGACCAATACCGATGGCCTGACCGGCATCGCCAACCGCCGCTATTTCGATGATTATCTGGGCGCCGAATGGCGGCGTGCGCGGCGCGACGGTCTGGACTTGTCGCTGCTGTTGATCGACGTGGATTTCTTCAAGCTCTTCAACGATACCTACGGTCACGTGGCCGGGGATGCCGTCCTGCGCCGGGTGGCGCAGACGCTGGACAACAGCATCCAGCGGCCGGCCGATCTGTCGGCCCGTTTTGGTGGCGAGGAATTCGCCATGATCCTGCCGCGCACGCCGCTGGCAGGCGCGCAGACCATCGCCCATAAGGTGTGTCAGCTGATCGAGGCGAACCAGATCGCGCATGAACGCTCCAATGTCAGTTCCTGGCTCACCGTCAGTGTGGGTGCGGCCTGCGTGGTTCCGGGCCAGGCGCAGGACATCAGTGAACTGATCGAGATGGCCGATCGCCGCCTGTACCTGGCCAAGCAGCAGGGACGCAACCGGGTGGTCTGGCAGGATGGCTGAGCGAGCGCCGACGTACTGCCCCCGATGACGACAACAAGGAGAAGACCAGCATGCGCAGCATCGCCAGCCTGGAAGAACTGAAATCGCTGGCCGGCCAGGAAGTGGCCACCAGCGCGTGGATCACCATCACCCAGGAGCAGATCGACCGGTTCGCCGATGCCACCGGCGACCACCAATGGATTCACGTCGACCCGGCGCGCGCGGCGCGGGAATTGCCCTCTGGCGGCACGGTCGCGCATGGTTTCCTGACGCTGGCCTTGTTGCCGCGGATGCTGTCTGAATCCATCAGCATGGGCCCCGAGGTGCGCATGCTGCTCAACTATGGCCTGAACCGGGTACGTTTCCCGGCACCGCTGCCGGTAGGACGCCAGGTGCGCGGCCTCATCACGCTGCAGGCGGTGGAGGAAGTCCCGGGTGGCCTGCAGCTCACCTGGCAAATCACGGTGCAGTGCGAGGGGCTGGAAAAGCCGGTGTGCGTGGCTGAATTTCTCGTGCGCTGCTACTGAGCGCAGGGTCGACGATCCGCTCTGGCTCGCTTTCCACGGGGCGGGCCATCTGCTTTCTCGCAGAAGCTCACCTACTTTGTCGCCTGGACGCATCGCAGGGTCCGGGCAGGATTGATTTGCGTGCAATGTGCTCGCGTATGGTGCTAAGGTAAAGGCCCGATAAGGCGGCCTTCCACGGTGGCCAGCGCGGCCCTTGCTCGAACCGCCAAGTCATAGCCGAACATGCTTTCATGATGTCAGAACAAGCGCCAAAAATGGACGCGGCCCCCTTGGCCGCCGTTGCCGCCGAGCATAACCGCGATTGCGACTTCGCGCGCAAGGCACTCGCTTTCAATAACCTCACGCTCTCCTATATCGCTCGCGGCGCTCCGCTGGATCAGTTGCTTGATCGTATCGCCAGCGGTTTTTCTTGCGCCACCCCACAGCGCATGTTGGCGATCTTCCTGTTCGACGCCCAGGCGCGCCGCATGCGCATAGGTGCCGCACCACGCATGGCGCCGGCTTTCCTGGCCGAGGTGACGGCGTTGGAGGTGGATGATCCTGATACCACCGGTTTCTGGAGTGGATTGTCTGCGCTGGGCGCAGCATACGGCCTGCGCCTGCGGGAGATGCTGCCGCTGCGCTCCTTCGCCGGGGAAGTGGCGGGGGTGCTGGTGGTATGCGCCGACGGGCAGGTGGCGGTCGATGACAGTGTGGAGCGCGATCAGGGCTACCGCGGCAGTGTCGGGGCGGCAGTATCGATGGCCATGCTGGCCATCGAGCGCTCGCTGGTACCGGTCCATGTGAGGGTCAAGGGCGAGCCGCCCGGGGTGGCTGACGAGCGCATGGCGCTGGCCATCGAAGGCAGCGGTACCGGCATTTGGGACCGCAATGCCGTCACTGGCGAGATGTATTATTCGCGCGGCTGGAAAGCCATCCTCGGATACGAGGACTGGGAGCTCTCCAGTCACCTGGAGGACGCCTACCAGCGCATCCACCCGGATGACCTGGCCTATGTCCAGGAGACCGTGCGCCAGCACTTCGAGTCGCGCTCCGACAGTTACCAGGTCGAGCATCGCATCCGCTGCCGCGATGGCAGCTACAAGTGGATCTGCAGTCGCGGTAAGGTGGTGGCACGCGATGCCGAGGGCAATGCGCTACGCATGATCGGTACCACTACCGACATCACCGAGATCAAGCGGCTCACCGAAAAGCTGACCAAGAGCAGCCGCATGCTGGATTACCTGACCCACGAGATTCCGGGGATGGTGTTCCAGTTCAAGGTGCCACCGGACGGGCGCGGGTACTTCACCTATGTCAGCGAAGGTGCGCGCGAGACTTATGGCCTGGCGCCCCAGCAGTTGCTGGAGTCGCCGGCGGTGATCAAGAGCGTGATCCATCCGGAAGACATGCCGCTCTACGAAGCGGCGCGCCAGGCGGTGCTGGCCGGTGCCTCTCACTGGATACTGGAGTTCCGGGTCATGCCACCGGGCCAGTGCGTGCGCTGGCTGCGCGGTGAGGCCCGGCCACGGCGGCTGGCCGATGGCACCATCCTGTGGCATGGCTTCATCAGCGACATCAGCCAGAGCAAGGCCATCGAGCTCGAACTGCAGGAATTCGCCCTGACCGACTACCTCACGCAGTTGCCCAACCGTCGTCACTTCATGCAGCGGCTACAGGAAGAGTACAACCGCATCCAGCGCGGCATCGCCGGCACGGCGGCGGTGCTGATGTGCGATCTGGATCATTTCAAGCGCATCAATGACAGCCTGGGGCATGCCGTGGGGGATCAGGTGCTCAAGCACTTTGCCGACGTGCTCATGAGCCAGTTGCGCAAGACCGATGCCGCCGGGCGGCTGGGTGGGGAAGAGTTTGCCGTGATCCTGTCCGGGGTGGACCTGCAGGCGGCAGCCGAATTCGCGACGCGTCTGCAAAACTGCTTTGCCGGCCAGCCGCTATGGCATGACGGGCATAAGGTGGAGGTGACGCTGTCCATCGGGATCGCCCTGATGCAGGCCGACAGCGCCGGCCAGGAGCAGGTCTTGCGGGCCAGTGACGATGCTCTCTATCGCGCCAAGGAAAAAGGGCGCAACCGCTTCGAATTCGCGCCCCTGGCCTGCGTACCACGGGGCTGAGCGCAGCAGCTCCGTGGTGCTGAGGGCCCAGTGCCCGGTGTTCAGCGTTTCTGGTACTGGCTGGCGCCGAAGAGCAGTTCCCGGGCCTTGTCATCCTGCAGCGGCTTGCGCTTGTCGGCCAGCACGGTCACGCCGCGTTGCACGGCCGGACGGGCGCTGATGGCATCGAACCAGCGCTTGACGTTGGGGAAGTCCGCCAGATCGATGCCCTGGTTCTTGTGCGAACGGGTCCAGGGGAAGCAGGCGATATCGGCAATGGTGTACTGCTCGCCAGCCAGGTAGGCGTGCTGGCCCAGTTGCTTTTCCATCACCTGGTACAGGCGACGCGCTTCATTGGTGTAGCGATTGACGGCGTATTCGATCTGTTCTGGCGCATAGAGGCGGAAGTGGTGCGCCTGTCCCAGCATCGGCCCCAGGCCACCCATCTGGAACATCACCCATTGCAGCACTTCATACTTTTCGCGATCGGTTTCGCCGAGGAAGCGACCGGTCTTGCCGGCCAGGTAGATCAGGATGGCGCCCGATTCGAACAGCGAGATCGGCTGGCCGTCCGGACCATCGGGATCGACGATGGCGGGGATCTTGTTGTTGGGCGAAATCTTCAGGAACTGCGGCGTGAACTGGTCGCCGGCGCCGATATCGATGGCGTGCGCGGTGTAGGGCAGGCCGCATTCTTCCAGCATGATGTGAACCTTGTGGCCGTTGGGGGTGGCCCAGCTGTATACGTCGATCATGGATGTCCTCTGTAGGTGTCGGGTGGAGCCCGGGCAATGCCGGGCGATGCGCTAACGCTATAAAAGAGATAAAGGATTTACAGACTGGCCAGCCGATCCAGCGCCAGTTGCAGGGTCTCGTCCTTCTTGGCGAAGCAGAAGCGCACGATGCCTGATTCACGTGGCGTGTTGTAGAAGGCCGAGACCGGGATGGCGGCTACGCCGATCTCGGTGGTGAGCCACTTGCAGAACTCGGCTTCGGGCAGGTCCGAAATGGCGCCGTACTTCACGCACTGGAAATAGGTGCCCTGCGAGGGCAGCAGTTCGAAACGGGTCGCGGCCAGGCCGGCGCGGAACAGGTCGCGCTTCTTCTGGTAGAAGGCCGGCAGGTCCAGGTAGGGCGCCGGGTCCTTCATGTAGGCCGCCAGCCCGTATTGCACCGGGGTATTGACGGTGAACACGTTGAACTGGTGCACCTTGCGGAATTCGGCCGTGAGGGCGGCGGGTGCGGCCACATAGCCGACCTTCCAGCCGGTGACGTGGTAGGTCTTGCCAAAGCTGGAATTGATGAAGCTGCGCTCGGCCAGTTCGGGGTGACGCGCCAGGGACTCATGCGGCTGACCGTCGTAGACCATGTGCTCGTAGACTTCGTCGGAGAGGATCAGGATGTCGGTGCCGCGCACGATATCGGCCAGGGCCGCCACGTCGGCGGCGCGCATGACGCTGCCGGTCGGGTTGTGGGGCGTGTTGACCATGATCATGCGGGTCTTGGGGGTGACTGCGGCCTTGACCTTGTCCCAGGGGATGCTGTAACCGGCCGCGCCCACTTCCATCTGCACGAACACCGGCACGCCGCCGGCCAGTTCGATGGCCGGTACATAGCAGTCGTAGACCGGTTCGATGACGATGACTTCATCGCCGGCATGTACCGCGCACAGTACCGAGGTCAGGATGCCCTGGGTGGCACCGGCGGTGACGGTGATCTCGGAGACCGGATCGTAGCGATGCCCGTAGAGCTGTTCGACCTTGTCGGCAATGGCTTCGCGCAGCGGCAGCACACCGGCCATGGGCGGGTACTGGTTCAGGCCTTCCTGCATGGCCTGGGTGACCGCGTTGACCAGCGTCGGGTCGCAATGGAAGTCGGGGAAGCCTTGTCCCAGGTTGACTGCGCCCTTTTCGGAGGCCAGTGCGGACATGACGGTGAAGATGGTGGTGCCGACCTTGGGCAGTTTGGTGACGATAGTGGGGGTGCTCATTGCAGCGGGCTCGTTCTTGTGATGATCGCAAGCCCGTTATTCTAGCCGCATTCGCCGGCCGGTTCAGGCAGGCATCGCAAGGAAGGCATCCGGCCGCCAGTGCTGGGGCTGCACGATGGCGAACATGCCACGCTTGAGGGTGCGCTTGCCCAGCTTGAGCACGGCCTTGTCCTTGCTCACCAGCACGTGGGCGCGGCACTGCAGGGCCAGTTCCAGGAATTTCTGGTCGTCGCGGTCGGTGCAGACGGGCAGGCCGAAGGTATTGACCTCGGCCAGCGGCAGGCACTGCAGCAGGCGGTCGAATTGGGCGCAGATGGCTGGCTTGTTCTCGGGCGTGACCGGCAGGTGGGGATAGTCCAGCACCGCCAGCCATTCATTGCGGCAGTCCTCGCGGGTGTAGGCCTCCACGCTGCCGTCTTCGAGTGCCTGCAGCAGGGGCGCCCAGCGCGGGTCGCGGAACACGAACAGGTCCAGGCAGACATTGGTGTCCAGCACCAGCCGCTGGCGTCCGCCGGGGGAGGCGGTGGCCAGGGCGGCAGCGGGTTCGGAAGAAAGCGGGGAAGGGAGAGGGTGTGTTGCTGGATTGCTCATTGAATGGAAAAGCTAGTTGTCGATGCCACGCTGGCCGGGGAGCGGCGCTTCCTGCTTGCTGAAGAGCTCGCCGCCAGATTCGAGCGCATCATACCCCTGATCGGTGACGCGCCAGAAATTATGCATGTCCACCGCTGCCAGCCCGCGGTCATAGAGCAGGCGCAGATGATGCAGGATGACCTCGGGCGCCACCTGGCCGGGGAGGGCGCTCTGTATCTTCTCGACGTCGCCGTAGAGGGTGCCGAAGGATGCCAGCTGCTTCAGGATTTCGCCCATCAGGGCTTTGTCTCGTTTCATGTCGTCCTCCTTGCCGGTGATCAATGCGTAGTGGCCTACAGTGCTGGCCTGCAGTGCCGGCCAGCAGCGCATGCGCAGGCCGCCGCCACTGTCAACATGGACAGCGATTGGCTGCCGAAGTGCCGGCGACATGCACCTTGCTGGTCCTTGCCGCCGTTACCTGCTGCGGCGACTCCATTGATCTACGGCAAGAATGTTGCAGAACTTGAATGGCGGCCCGGCCGCCATCGTGCTGCCACTCAGAACTGTTCCCAATCTGAATCGTTGCCGGTCTCCACCTTGTTGCTGCGCGAGGCGGCAGCTTCGCTCTTGCGCGCCGGCAGGGCCGGTGCAGCAGCGGCCGCGGCCACAGGGGTGCGCGCGATGGCCGGGGAGGGTGCCGGGCGGGCGGCCGGCGGCGATTTGGCCGTGACAGGTGCAGCCGCACGGCTGACCGCGCCGGCTGCACGGGCGGAGCGAGGCGCATGACCGGAGAGGTCAGGCTTGAGCTTGAACACGCTGACCAGTTCGGTCAGGCGGACGGCCTGTTCCTGCAGCGAGCCGGCCGCGGCGGCGGCTTGTTCGACCAGCGCGGCGTTCTGCTGGGTCACTTCGTCCATCTGGGTGATGGCGATGTTGACCTGTTCGATGCCATCGCTCTGCTCCGAACTGGCGGCAGTGATCTCCCCCACGATGTCGGTGACACGGCGCACGCTGGCCACCACTTCGGTCATGGTGCTGCCGGCGGTTTCGACCAGCTTGCTGCCGGTATCGACCTTGGCCACCGAATCGTCGATGAGCATCTTGATTTCCTTGGCTGCGGCGGCCGATCGCTGCGCCAGGGAGCGCACTTCCGAGGCCACCACGGCGAAGCCGCGCCCTTGCTCACCGGCACGGGCCGCTTCCACGGCGGCGTTCAGGGCCAGGATATTGGTCTGGAAGGCGATGCCGTCGATCACGCTGATGATTTCCACGATCTTGCGCGAGGAATCGTTGATGGCGCCCATGGTATCGACCACCTGCGACACCACGCTGCCACCCTGGGTGGCCACGTCGGACGCCGAGTGCGCCAGCTGGTTGGCCTGGCGGGCGTTGTCGGCGTTCTGCTTGACGGTCGAGGTCAGCTCTTCCATGGCCGAGGCGGTTTCTTCCAGCGAACTGGCCTGCTGCTCGGTACGGGTGGACAGGTCCAGGTTGCCGGTGGCGATCTCGCGGGAGGCGGTGTTGATGGTGTCGGTGCCTTCGCGGACCTGGGTGACGATGCGCAGCAGGCTGTCGTTCATGGCCTTGAGCGAGCGCATCAGGTGGCCGGTCTCGTCGGCTCCGGCGGGTTTGATCTCGACCGTGAGGTCGCCCTCGGCCACGCGTTCGGCAACGTGCATGGCATCCTGCAGCGGGCGCGAGACGATGCGCGCCACCCAGGTCGCCAGCAGCATCCCCAGGCCGATGCAGGCGGCCAGCAGGGCGCCGATCATGATGCGCGAGCTTTCATAGCGGTCCTGGGCTTCCTGATCAGTCTCCTCGCTGCCTTTGACATTGATGTTGACCGCGTTGTCCAGGGCGGCAAACAGGCGCAGGTAGACCGGGGTCGCTTGCTTGATCAGCAGTTCACGGGCGTCGTCGATCTTTTGTGCGCGCACCTGGGTGGCTATCTCCTGGTGCATCTTGGTGAAGATGGCCTGATCGGCCTTGATCGCATCGAAGTTGGTTTTCTCTTCGGGCGAATTGACCAGGGGCGCGTACTTGTCCAGGATCCTGGACAGGTCGGTGAAGAGGCCGCCGATGGTTTTTTCATTGCTCTCCACGTTGCCTTCGTTGCCCGGCAGCATGTGTTGCAACTGTATCGTGCGGATGCGCGCCAGGGCGACCTTGGCCTCCAGCGGGTAACGCACGCTGGGCAGGGAATTGGTGGCGATTTCGGTGGAGGCGTCGTTGACCCGTGAGAGCTGCACGATGGAAAACACCCCCAGCACGGCGGTCAGGAGCAGGATGGCGGCAAAGGTCAGCATCAGCTTGCGGGCGATGCGCAGATCGTAGAACCATTTCATGGCGTGTCCTTGGTCTTGGAATGGCGGTGGTGGAGCACCGGATGCGGGTGACGGATCGACCCTTGCCTGCAGGGTTGGCTCATGCAGTTTAGGAGCCCGCCTTGTCAGATCAAAGCGGCAATAACCAGTGTTTTGCGGCGCATATTGCCGCTTCGGCGGAACTTGGAGGAGGGTGCGGGCGCAAGGGCCGCGCTTTCGGTATCATGGCGGCCACCTTGTCCCAACCTGATCATTGGATAACCGCCTCATGCTGATTGTTTTGTCTCCCGCCAAGTCGCTGGACTACGACACGCCTCCGACCACCGATGTGCATACCACGCCGGCTTTTGTGCCGCGTTCGGCCGAGCTGATCGAATTGCTCAAGAAGCTCTCGCCGGCTGAGATCGGCAGCCTGATGGGAATTTCCGATCAGTTGTCCGTGCTCAATGTGAACCGCTATGCAAGCTGGTCGCGCAAGTTCACCACGAAGAATGCCAAGCAGGCCGTGCTGGCCTTCAATGGTGACGTCTACGAGGGCCTGGATGCGGCATCGCTCAATGGCAAGCAGCTGGATTACCTGCAGAACCATGTGCGCATTCTCTCGGGCCTGTACGGGATGCTGCGTCCGCTGGACCTGATGCAGCCGTATCGCCTGGAAATGGGGACCAGGCTGGCCAATCCCAACGGCAAGGACCTCTACGCCTTCTGGGGCAGCGAGATCACCGATGCCCTCAACGAGGAACTGGCCGCGCAGAAGACGCCGGTGCTGGTGAACCTGGCTTCGGACGAATACTTCAAGTCGGTCAAGCCCAAGCTGCTCAAGGCACAGGTGATCGCGCCGGTGTTCGAGGACTGGAAGGGCGGCAAGTACAAGATCATTTCCTTCTATGCCAAGCGCGCACGCGGGCTCATGGCGCGCTATGCGGCGCAGAAGAATATCAACCAGCCGGAGAAGCTCAAGGCCTTCGACCTGGAAGGCTATGCCTTCGCGCCCGAGGCTTCCAATGAGAAGAACTGGGTCTTCCGCCGTCGCCTGGAGGGCTGAACTGCAGCCGGGCGGGGCTCAGCGCCTTGCCTGATGGAAACGTCAAGCAAACAAAAAACCCTCGCCATCTGCATGGCGAGGGTTTTTTTATATGGGGTGAAGCTGGCTTACCAGACCTTCCACCAGGGCTTGGCCTTCTGCTTGGGGCCACCGGTGTACCAGGGGCTATTGGGGTAGGTCGCCTGGATGATGCGTTCGGTATCTTCCTTCAGCTTGGTCTGCCCCAGGGCTTCGTAGGAGCGCATCAGGATGAACAGCGCCTCTTCGTTGGCAGGCGAGTCCGGATACTGCTTGATGGCGGCCTGCGCGCGGTTGGCCGCCGATACGTAGGCGCCACGGCGGTAGTAGTAGTTGGCCACGTGGACGTCGTATTGCGACATGGCATTGACCAGGTATTTCATGCGTGCAATGGCGTCCGGGGTGTACTTGCTGTCCGGGAAACGTTCTGCCAGCAGCTTGAACGAGTCGAAGGCGTCACGCATGGCCTTGGGATCGCGCTCGGTGTTGTCCTGGTCGGTGAAGGTGTCGAAGATGCTGGTGCGATCATTGAAATTGATCAGGCCACGCAGGTAGTACATGTAGTCGACGTTGGGATGGTTGGGGTGCAGCTTGATGAAGCGGTCCACCGCCGCCAGGCCCTGGGCCTGCTCGTTCTGGCGGTAGTAGGCGTAGGCGATGTCCATCTGTGCCTGCTGCGCATAGGTACCGAAGGGGTAGCGCGATTCCAGCTTCTCGAAGTACTTGATGGCCTTCTCGTAGCCACCGGCATTCAGTTCGTCCTTGGCTTCCGAGTATAATTTCGAGGCAGACCAGCCGACCGTCTCATCCTTTTGCTCCGGCAAGAGGCCGCAGGCGGTGAGCGAGAGGGCAAAACCGATGATGAAGAACTTCAATAAGATTTTGTGCATGACTCTTGTGTGCTTGTCTGGGACTTATCAGTTGTGCATGGCGCTGTGCGCCTACCCGAGCCGGCTGCATCGATACCCGAAATACAATCAACCCGATCCGGCGATTATAGCTGATGTCACGTAAGAAACCCCTTCCGATTACAAATGGCGATACGCCAATGACCCCCGACCTCCCTGCCGAGGAGGCTTTCGACGACGACCACGGCCAGGCCGCTGCCGACGACGATGGCAGCTCTGGCCTGGAGCCCCTGAGCCTGCGCCTGGGCGATGAAGTCATCGGCCAGCGGCTGGACAAGGTCCTGTCCGGCCTCATGCCCGAATTTTCCCGCAACCGCATCCAGCAATGGATTGAAGACGGTCACGTCACCGTCGATGGTGCCCCCGCCAAGGCCAAGATGACCATGCTGGGCGATGAGCTGGTCGAGGTGGCGCCGCAGTCGGCCCCGGCCGATCAGCCCTATGCTCCCGAAGCCATGGCGCTGGATATCCTGCATGAAGACAAGTACATCATCGTGCTCAACAAACCGGCTGGTCTGGTGGTGCACCCGGCTGCCGGCAACTGGAGCGGCACGCTCTTGAATGGTCTGTTACACCATTGCCCGGCGCTGGCCAAAGTTCCGCGTGCCGGCATCGTGCACCGGCTGGACAAGGAGACCAGCGGCCTGATGGTGGTGGCCAAGACGCTGGCGGCGCAGACCGATCTGGTGCGACAGCTACAGGCGCGCAGCATGAAGCGTCAGTATCTGGCGCTGGTGTGGGGCTTGCCGCAGCTGTCCGGCACCATCAATGCGCCGATGGCGCGCCATCCGCGTGACCGCATCAAGATGGCGGTATCGCAGAGCATGCGCGCCAAGCCGGCGGTGACCCATTACCGTCGCCTGGCCACCGGCGAGATCGATCGCAAGCCGGTGAGCCTGGTGCATTGCCGCCTGGAAACCGGGCGTACCCACCAGATCCGCGTGCACCTGCAGTCGCTGGGCTTTGCCCTGGTTGGTGATGCGCTGTATGGCAAGCATCACCTGATCCCGGTGTTCCCGCGTCAGGCGCTGCTGGCCGGTCGCCTCGGCCTGGTCCACCCGGGTAGCGGCAAGTTCCGCCAGTGGGCCGCACCGCTGCCGGAGGACATCGTGGCGCTGCTGCAGCGCGCCGGCATCGATCCGGCCCTGGCGGTGATTCCCGAAATGGATGAGCAGCCCGATCCGGTGGCCGGCGACTATGACGACGAAGATGATGACTATTGAGCGGCCCCGGCGGGCCGGGGAGGGCGCTCCATGGAGCTGCTGATCCCCGACTGGCCGGCGCCTGCTGGCGTGGGCGCCATGACCACCTTGCGCGCCGGCGGCTACAGCCCGGCCCCTTACGACGATGGTCATGGTGGCCCTGGCCTGAACCTGGGCCTGCATGTGGCCGATGATCCCTTGCTGGTGGCACGTAATCGTGCGCTGCTGCGGCGCCTGCTGCCGCAGGAGCCGGCCTGGCTGAGCCAGGTGCATGGGGTGGAGGTGCTGGATGCGGCCGACTTGCCGGCGCAGCCGCAGGCCGACGGCTGCATCAGCACGACGCCCGGCGCGGTGTGCGTGATGATGACCGCCGATTGTCTGCCGGTGCTGTTCTGCGATCGCGCCGGCAGCGTGGTCGGCGCAGCCCATGCAGGATGGCGCGGGCTGGCGGCCGGCGTGCTGGAGCGTACCGTGGTCGCCATGCGCGCGCGCGGGGCGGCCGATGTCATGGCCTGGCTGGGACCGGCCATCGGGCCGGACAACTTCGAAGTCGGGGCCGAGGTACGGGAAGCCTTCCTGGCCCGGCAGCCAGAGGCTGAAGCCGCCTTTCGCGACTATCCCGGTCGTCCCGCCAAGTACCTGGCCGACATCTACCAACTGGCGCGCCAGCGCCTGGCCGCAGTCGGGGTACACGACGTCAGCGGCGGTGGCCTGTGCACGGTCGCCGATCAACGCTTCTACTCCTACCGGCGTGACAAGACCACGGGCCGCATGGCCTCGCTGATCTGGCTGAAATAATTCCGGTCCTCGTGCTTTGTACGCCGTCAGGGATGGCGTTGCAGGGCCTGGATCAGCTCCCGCGTATGCCCCGGCATGCCTTCCAGTCCGCGTACGCAGATCAGCAATTGGCGGCGACTCCAGCCGTCGCTGAGCGGGATGGCACGGATATCCATGTGGCCGGCGCTGGCCAGGGCCGCTGTTTCCGGTATCACCGCCACGCCCACCTGATGCTCGACCATGCGGCAGATGCCGTCAAAGCTGCGCAGCCGGACCCGGTATTGCAGCCGTCGGCCGGCCCGTGTGGCGTGGCCCGAGAGATGCTGTTGCAAGGCGCTGTCGCCGGACAGGCCGATGAAATCCTCGCCCAGCAGCTCGCTGAAGGCCAGCGACTTGCGGCGGGCCAGCGGATGTTTTTTCGATAGCACGGCCACCAGGTGATCCTGGCGAAACGGATAGGTCTGCAGCGGGCCACTGTCGGTGGAGTCGGCGATGATGCCGACATCGGCCACCCCGTCCACCACGGCTTGTACTACCTCGTAGCTCAGTTTTTCTTCCAGTTCGATATCGGTATGCGGATGCCGCGCCAGGAAGCGTGCCAGCACTTCCGGCAGGAATTCGGTCATGGCCGAGGTGTTGCACAGCAGCCTGATATGCCCCTTCAGGCCCTGCGCGTACTGGCCCAGTTCATCGCGCAACTGTTCCATCTGCTGCGCCATCATGCGTGCGTGGTGGGCCAGCGCGCGCCCGGCATCGGTGGTCTGCACGCCGCGCCGACCGCGCTCCAGCAGGGGCGTGCCGAGGGCGTCCTCCATATTGCGGATGCGGGCGCTGGCCGATGCCAGTGCCATATGGGCGCGGGTGGCGCCGGCGGTGATGCTGCCACTCTCGACCACATACAGGAACAGGCGCAGGTCGGATAGTTCGAATCGGTTGCTCATGGTGTGTAGGGTGTGGTGTGAAGTGTGGAGTGTGGGGAGGGGCGCAGGTCCACAACAGGAAAAATGGGGCAGGCAAGCCGGATTGTGCCTTCGGCCAGGCCGAAGGCTGCCTAAGTGTATTCCACATTTGCAGAGCCGACCGAGGCTGGCAGACTGAACGCCTTGTAGCAAGCACCGTCGACTTCTCCTTTCGCCATGCCCAGCCTGTTTTCCTTCCTCGATATGAATGCCACCGTCCTGGCCGTGAGCCTGGCGGTGTTCCTGCTGGCCGGCTTCGTCAAGGGCGTGATCGGCCTGGGCCTGCCGACGGTGGCGATTGGTTTGCTGAGCCTGGTGATGTCGCCGGTACAGGCGGCGGCCTTGCTGATCCTGCCCTCGATGGTCACCAATGGCTGGCAACTGGCCACCGGTGGCGCCTTCCTGGCGCTGGCGCGGCGCCTGTGGGGCATGCTGGTGGGCATCGTGGTGGGTACGCTGGCCGGCAGCGGCCTGATGGGAGTGGACGGTGGTCGCCGTGCCATTGTCATCCTGGGCCTGGCACTGATGCTGTATGCCATCGCCGGCCTGGCGGCGTGGACGCCGAGCGTACGGCCCGGGCGGGAGCGCTGGTGGTCGCCCGTCATCGGGCTATTGACCGGGCTGGTGACGGCGGCCACCGGCGTGTTCGTTATTCCTGCTGTCCCGTATCTGCAGGCGCTGGGCTTGCAGCGCGACCAGTTGATCCAGGCGCTGGGCTTGTCCTTCACGGTCTCCACCCTGGCGCTGGCCGTCAACCTGGGGCAGGGTGGAGCCTTCAGCGGTGGCGTAGGCTGGGCCTCGCTGGTGGTGCTGGTGCCGGCTTTGCTGGGAATGGCCATCGGCACCCGGGTGCGCGGCATGGTCCGTGCAGCCAGCTTCCGGCGCGCCTTTTTCATCGGCTTGCTGCTGCTGGGTCTCCATCTGGCCTGGCACATCACCGAGCTGGCGCCATGGTGACGATGACCTCGCCAACCTGGCGGATCGAGGGGCCGAAGCAGAAGTTGCCCGGCGAAGTGCATGTCTATGCCTGGCTGGATGGCTGCATGATTGCCATGCTTGATTGTGAGTTACGTGACAGTCAAGGATTGAAGTTACGTATGGCCTATGTCTCGCCACCGTGGCGAGGCTCGGCCGTCCTGCGTGACATGCTGGCCGTCCTCAAGCCGTGTTACCGACCGATTGCCCTGCGTCGTTCCCGCAGGCGCTGAGTTCAAGCACTGAGGTTTTCGGTACAGTCCGCTCCCATGATGCACTGCGCAAACCTATGTGCCGTATAGCGCGCGGGTTCACGATGATGGTGCGTGCGGCCTGCCATTTTCTAAGTTTTCCTGTTCGCCGGATGGGGTGGCCATCAAGTCTCTTCAGGAAGGGGGGCGCTCCTCAGGCTCGGACGGTAACTCGCGTTTCACTGAACTGTCATGTTCCAAGTCTTCCTTGCGGGCCGCTGCCAATTTCTTCATATTTTGACGATTCCGCTTGCGTTGCGGCGTACCCATCAGGTATAAAACGATGGTCAGGGGAATTATCCCGTACAGCAGGAAAGTGGCGATGCCGGCAATCGCTGACTGTTCGGTGATCGACATCATGAAGACGACGTAGAGCCATGCGATAGCGACGATATACATGGTGAGATGGCGCTTCGAGACAAACCGTAAAGATACGCGAAAATTGCAGATCCGAGCATGAACAAGCAGAATCCGCAGCAACCCTCTCCCGATGTATCCGCGTGGCTGGCACAGATGTCCGATCCGAAGTTCTGGACCTCGCTGCAGTCCCAATTCCAATCCCAGTTCGAGCAATTCAGGTCGCATCTGCCGCCCATGCCCAATATGGCTGGCATGGCAGGCATGCCGCCCGGTGCAGGTCAGATCGATCCGACACTGCTGGCCAGGCAGCTGGGCGACATGGGCGCCACGCTCGACCCCGCCGATGCGGTTCGCCTGCAGCAGGAGTACACCCGCGAGTTCGGCGAACTGTGGCAGTCGATGCTGTCGGCCAAGGCGCCGACCATCACCGATCGCCGCCTGTCGGCACCGGCCTGGCAGGAACATCCTTACTTCGCGTTCCAGGCGGCGGCCTATCAGCTCAATTCGCGCTTCCTGCTGGCCATGGCCGATGCGGTCAAGGGCACCGATAAGGTGCGGCACAAATTGCGTTTTGCAGTGCAGCAGATGATTGATGCGATGTCGCCGGCCAACTTCCTGGCGACCAATCCGGTGGCCCAGCAAAAGATCATCGAGACCCGCGGCGAGAGTCTCACCAAGGGCATCGCTCAATTGCTGGCCGACCTGCAGAAGGGCCATGTCTCGCAGACCGACGAGACCGCCTTCGAAGTGGGGCGTGACGTCGGCGCCAGCGAGGGGTCGGTGGTCTTCGAGAACGAGCTGTTCCAGCTGATCCAGTACAAGCCGCTGACCAAGACCGTGCATGCGGTGCCGCTGCTGATCGTGCCGCCCTGCATCAACAAGTTCTACATCCTCGACCTGCAGCCGCAGAATTCGCTGGTGCGCTACACAGTGGAGCAGGGGCACACCGTGTTCCTCATTTCCTGGCGCAATGCCGACGAGACGGTGGAGGCAGCGACCTGGGACAACTACGTCGATGATGCCGTGGCACGTTCCATCCACATCGTCCAGGAAATCAGCAAGCAGCCGCAGATCAATGCCCTCGGGTTCTGCGTGGGCGGCACGCTGCTGTCCTGCGCGCTGGCACTCTTGGCCGCCCGCGGCGAAGACCCGGTGGCCAGCCTGACGCTGTTGACCACCTTCCTTGATTTCTCCGACACCGGTGCCATCGACGTCTATATCGACGAGATGCAACTGGCCCTGCGCGAACAGATGATCGGCCAGCGCGGTCTGATGGCCGGGCGCGATTTCGCCAGCGCCTTCTCCAGCCTGCGTCCCAACGACCTGCTGTGGAACTACGTCGAATCCAATTACCTCAAGGGCGAAAAGCCCAGCGCCTTCGACCTGCTGTACTGGAATGCCGACAGCACCAACCTGCCCGGACCGATGTTCTGCTATTACCTGCGGCATATGTACCTGGAGAATGCGCTCAAGGAACCGGGCCGCCTGACGGTGGGCGGCGAGAAGATCGACCTGCGCAAGATCAGCGCCCCGGCCTTCATCTATGCCTCGCGTGATGATCACATCGTGCCCTGGAAATCCGCCTATGCCTCGCTGGACCTGGTCAACGCCGGCAAACGCAGCAACAACCGTTTCGTGCTGGGCGCGTCGGGACACATTGCCGGCGTGATCAATCCTGCCTCCAAGAACAAGCGCAATTACTGGACCAACGACAAGGCCCGTGCCGGCGCCGATGCCGATACCTGGCTGGCCGGCGCCACCGAGCATCCCGGCAGCTGGTGGGGCGAGTGGGCGGCCTTCCTGGCCAAGCATGGCGGACGCAAGGTGGCCGCGCCCAAGTCGCCGGGTTCGACCCGCTACAAGCACATCGAGCCGGCACCGGGCCGCTATGTCAAGGTCAAGGCCGACCAGCTGGTGGCCTGAAGGATCAGCCAGCCGGCCAGGGGAGGCCCAGAAGTCGGCGGCAATGATGAAAAGAGGGCGGTGATCCGGCAGACCGGAGCCGCCGACAGAGAGAGACGACCGGCGTCGCATCCGCGGCGGCATCGGCCAGACCAATACAGGGAAGCCAGGCAAGACCCGGCCTCCCGACCAATGCGGCGCAAAGCAGACCCGAAACAGGGGTAACAGGCAGCAGTTGGAACCCCAATAATCACCATCCAATAGGAGGCAGCAAATGAGCAAGCGTATCGCATATGTGACCGGTGGCATGGGCGGCATCGGGACCGCCATCTGCACCCGTCTGTGCAAGGACGGCTATACCGTGGTGGCCGGCTGCGGCCCCAATTCCACCCGCAAGGACTCCTGGCTGGCCACCATGCGCGGCCACGGCTTCGACATCCATGCCTCTGAAGGCAACGTCTCTGACTGGGAATCCACCAAGGCCGCCTTCGAAAAGGTGCGCGCCGAGATCGGTGAAGTGGACGTGCTGGTCAACAACGCCGGCATCACCCGCGACGGCCAGTTCCGCAAGATGAGCAAGGCCGACTGGGATGCGGTCATCGACACCAACCTCAATTCGCTCTTCAACGTCACCAAACAGGTCATCGAAGGCATGTGCGAGCGCGGTTTCGGTCGTATCGTCAATATCTCGTCGGTGAACGGCCAGAAGGGCCAGTTCGGCCAGACCAACTATTCCACCGCCAAGGCCGGCATCCACGGCTTCACCATGGCGCTGGCGCAGGAAGTGGCGACCAAGGGCGTGACTGTCAACACCGTCTCGCCGGGCTATGTCGGTACCGACATGGTGCGTGCCATCCGCCCGGAAGTGCTGGAGAAGATCGTCTCCGGCATCCCCGTCAAGCGTCTGGGCGAGCCGGAGGAAATCGCCTCCATCGTGGCCTGGATCGCCTCTTCCGAGGGCGGCTATGCGACCGGTTCGGACTTCTCCCTCAACGGCGGCCTGTACATGGGCTGATGTCCTTTGCTGCAGCAGGCAGGTTGTCCGCCTGCCTCTGCTGCGGCCATCGGCGGAGAATTTCTCCGCACTGCACGATCGGGCTCCCCATTGTGCGTCTTCCCCCCTATAATGGCTTGCGTTGCTGCCCTGCAAAAGGATTGCGACCGCGTCGCGAGGACGACGCTAGCTGCATCACAGTAGAAGAAGCAAGGAGAGGACAGCATCAATGTCCCGGACGCCCGCGGGTCGGGAGCGCATCGAAGCGGCCCGCACCGCTGCAAACCAAGGCCGGCCAACGGCTGCAATGAGAGAGACTGGACTTCAGATGACTACTGCAAAAAATTCGGCAGACCGCTTGATCAAGAAGTACCCCAACCGCCGTCTTTACGACACCCAGACCAGTTCCTACATCACCTTGACCGACGTCAAGCAACTGGTGCTGGACAATGAGGAATTCACCGTGGTCGACGCCAAGAGCGGCGATGACCTCACCCGCAGCATCCTGCTGCAGATCATCCTGGAAGAAGAGTCGCACGGTGTCCCGATGTTCTCCAGCGGTGCCCTGTCGCAGATCATCCGCTACTACGGCCATGCCATGCAGGGCATGATGGGCAACTATCTGGAAAAGAACATCCAGACCTTCATCGATATCCAGAACAAGCTGGCCGAAAATTCCAAGGGCTTCTACGAAGGCAAGCCCTTCAGCCCGGAGATGTGGACCCAGTTCATGAACGTGCAGGGGCCGATGATGCAGGGCATGATGAGCAACTACATCGAGCAGAGCAAGAACCTGTTCATCCAGATGCAGGAGCAGATGCAGAGCCAGACCAAGAACATGTTCGGAACCTTCCCCTTCGGCGCCACCGGTACCCCGCCGGATCAGAAGAAGTAAGCAGCCGGAACAAAAGTTGCCCGACCCGACGGCCCCGCGTGGGCCGTTTCGCTTTTCTGGCCTGCCAGGGCGGTCATGACCCGAAAACAGGCGCAAATGAGCGGACGATGTACAATAGCGCCCTGATTTTTAAAGCATTTTTCGCTTTTTCCCGTATTTTCGGCCGCTTGCGGCCCGTCTCACTGAGCCATCTGCCATGTCCAACCCATCTTCTCCCGCCAGCCCGGCCCTGCCCAAGGTCGGTTTCGTCTCCCTCGGCTGCCCCAAGGCACTGGTCGATTCCGAACAGATCCTGACCCAGTTGCGGGCCGAAGGCTATGACACCGCCAAGTCCTACGACGGCGCCGATCTGGTGATCGTCAATACCTGCGGTTTCATCGATGCTGCCGTGCAGGAGTCGCTGGATGCCATCGGCGAGGCATTGAGCGAAAACGGCAAGGTGATCGTCACCGGCTGCCTGGGCGCCAAGAAGGACGCCGAGGGCGACGACATCATCCAGAAGATTCACCCCAAGGTCTTGGAAGTGACCGGTCCGCACGCGGTGGGCGAGGTGATGCAGGCGGTACACAAGCACCTGCCCAAGCCCCATGCCCCCTTCATCGACCTGGTGCCGCCGCAGGGCGTCAAGCTCACGCCCAAGCATTTCGCCTACCTGAAGATTTCCGAAGGCTGCAACCACCGCTGCAGCTTCTGCATCATTCCTTCCATGCGCGGGGACCTGGTCTCGCGTCCCATCGCCGACGTGATGCTGGAGGCCGAGAACCTGTTCAAGGCGGGCGTCAAGGAGTTGCTGGTGATCTCGCAAGACACCAGTGCCTATGGTGTGGATGTGAAGTTCCGTACCGGCTTCTGGAACGGCAAGCCGATCAAGACCCACATGACCCAGCTGGTCGGTGCGCTGGGTGAGCTGGCCCAGCAGTACGGTGCCTGGGTGCGCCTGCACTATGTCTATCCGTATCCGCACGTGGACCACATCATCCCGCTGATGGCCGAAGG
Organism: Herbaspirillum sp. C7C2; assembly: GCF_022627865.1. NCBI lineage: Bacteria > Pseudomonadati > Pseudomonadota > Betaproteobacteria > Burkholderiales > Oxalobacteraceae > Herbaspirillum > Herbaspirillum sp. C7C2. The sequence continues at coordinate 83,506 of NZ_JABXGI010000007.1, read as the reverse complement.
CAAGATCCTGCCTTACCTGGACGTGCCGATGCAGCATGCCCATCCGGATGTGCTCAAGCGCATGAAGCGCCCGGCCAACGGCGAAAAGAACATCGAACGCATCCAGGCCTGGCGCGCCATGTGCCCGGACCTCACGATCCGTTCCACCTTCATCGCCGGCTTCCCTGGCGAGACCGAAGCGGAGTTCGAATACCTGCTGGACTTCCTCAAGGAAGCCGAGATCGATCGCCTGGGCTGCTTTGCCTATTCGCCGGTGGAAGGCGCGACCGCCAACGAGATCGCCAATCCGGTCCCGGAAGAAGTGCGCGAAGAGCGTCGCGGCCGTGTCATGCAATTGCAGGAAGAGATTTCCAAGAAGCGCCTGCAGGCCAAGGTCGGCAAGACGCTGCGCGTGCTGATCGACGAGGTGGACCGCAACGGCGGTACCGGCCGCACCTATTCCGATGCGCCGGAAATCGACGGCGTGGTCTATGTGAAGCCACCTTTCGAGCCGCATCGCAAGCTGGAAGTGGGCCAGTTCGTGGACGTGCGCATTACCGCCGCCGATGCTCACGACCTGTGGGGCGCGGCCGAGTGAAGGCGCAGCGTTTGCTGATGCGCAGCCTGCTGGTGGCGGCGCTGTCCTGCTCGGTCCTCATGCCGGCATCGACCTGGGCCGCCAGGCCAGGACCGGCCGCCAGCGCTCCGGAGGGTTCGCTGCAACAGCTGCTGATGACCCATGCGCTGGTGCTGCGTGGTCAGATCGACGGGCGCGACATCCAGCTTTCGCTGCAACCGAAGAAGAACGAGGACGGCCTGGAAGGGCGTTACTTCTTCTTTGGCGGATCGCCTGAGATCCTGGTTGCTGGTGAGGTCGATGGCGATGATTTCATCATGGAAGAATCAGTCAATGGCAAGGATGTGTCGGGCCAGTGGGAAGGGCATCGGCAGGGCCAGTCCATCACCGGTACCTGGTCCAGTGCCGATGGTGCCGTCACCAAGCCATTCGCGTTGCAACTGCCCTGAGGCCGGGCTGATCGTCTCCGAACCCTTGATCGCGTGATTTGCTGACGCCGGCTTTCGGTGTCGGCAGGCTGCGCGTATAGTGATGCCTTTGCGCGCAGCCCTTCGCTGCGCGTCTCGTTTTCAGAGGCAGAATCGTGTCCGACCCCAAAGAGACTTCTCTCACGCCGCAAACTTCCCTGATCCACAGCAGCTATCGCGCCCCTGACGGTTTCGAGGCCTTCCCGGTGGGCATCCATCACGCTTCCACGGTGGTATTCCCCAACGTCGAGGCGATGCGCTCGCGCGACTGGCGCGAAAAGCTGGGCTATACCTATGGCCTGCACGGCACGCCCACCAGTTTCGTGCTGGAGGCCCGGCTGGCCGAGATCGAGGGCGGCAATTACTGTCGTGTTACGCCCAGCGGGCTGGCCGCCATCGCCATGGTCAACTTTGCCTTCCTCAAGAGTGGCGACGATGTGCTCCTGCCGGACAACGTCTACGGGCCCAGCAAGGACCTGGGCCAGTGGCTGGAGCGTGATTTCCAGATCACGGCGCGATTCTATGACCCGATGATTGGTGAGGGTCTGGCCGACCTGATCATGCCCAATACCCGTCTGGTGTGGACCGAGGCACCGGGTTCGGTATCGATGGAAGTGCCTGATATTCCGGCGCTGTGCCGGGCGGCCCACGCCAGGGGCGTGCTGGTGGCGATCGACAATACCTGGTCCGCCGGCCTGGCCTTCAAGGCCTTCGAGCATGGCGTGGACATCGTCATGCAAGCCGTCACCAAGTACCAGTCTGGTGGTTCTGATGTGCTGATGGGCGCGGTGGTGGTGCGCGACCAGGCCCTCAATGAAAAGCTGGAGCTGGCGCACATGCGCCTGGGGTTCGGCGTGGGCATGGATGACGTCTATCTGGTGCTGCGCAGCCTGTCGTCGATGCGCCTGCGCTTCGAGGCGCACGATGCGGCCGCGCGCAAGGTGGCGACGTGGTTGAAGCAGCGTCCGGAGATCGTCTCGGTGCTGCACCCGGCCTTCGAGGATTGCCCCGGCCATGCGCACTGGAAGCGAGACTTCACCGGCGCAGGCGGCCTGTTCTCGGTGATCTTCGATCCGCGCTACGTGGAAGAGCAGACCGACCGCTTTGTCGACAGCCTGCGCCTGTTCAAGATCGGCTACAGCTGGGGCGGTGCACACAGCCTGTGCGTGCCATACCGGATGCGGGGCATGCGTCGGGACTGGATGCGAGAAGGGCAGCTGGTGCGCTTCAACATCGGCCTGGAGGCGCCGGAAGATCTGATCGCCGATATCGAACAGGCCCTGGCACGCATGTAAGCGTCGAGCCAACCCGGCGCGGGGTGCCTGCACCGGGTTTGCCGTCCAGAAATTGAATAAAGGTAAATGTTGCCTCTGTTTCTCGTTTTGGTGCGAAGGAGGCGGTCATAAAATGCTAGTCATTCTTGATACGGCATCCTCATACCGCTGGGCCGCTTCGCATTTTCTCGTCCAGTGGCGCAAAAGATGTCAGACCGCGTAAAACATTGCAATTTTTCTGCGGCCCCGTGTTGAAGGAAACTACAGTTTAGCTCGGCAGTCGAAGAAGAAATGCGGCTGAGCTAGTCGTTACACAGCAACATGGCACAAGAAAACCGCCAAAATTTACAATTTATTTTGTTGCTTTGGTGTCAATTTTGTTGAGCCATTTCGGTCAAGAAACCTTTTGATCAGGAAATTCCTGATTGTCGCCGGAAGTCGCAAGGACTCTGGCTGTTCATTTCCCTGGCATCAAAACTGCAGGCGAAATAGGTCTTCTTGTAAGACAAAGTCTGACAAGCCTACTGGTTTTGTTTCGGACGAAAAATACCGATCAAGTCTAATTTCCCGCCTGTCCGCCCCCCCTCAGAATTGGCTTGCAGTCAAGTAAATGTAAGCGATTGTAAGCAGCTCAATGCAGCCGAGAGCAGCACAGAGCAGTATGGAGTTCTTACCGAGGTGGGGTGCAAATGAATACCAACGACATGATGGCGGAGATCCGCGATGCCAACCTGAGCTATCTGATGCTGGCACAGCAGATGATCCGTCAGGACAAGCCGACCGCAATCTTCCGGCTGGGTATCAGCGCAGAGATTGCCGATCTGATCGAGGGTTTGTCCAATGCCCAGATCATGAAACTGGCCGCGACCAACATGATGTTGACGCGCTTCCGTTTCGACGATGGTGCCATCCTCGGCATGCTCACCAATTACAACAAGGACAAAAGCCTGGCCCAGTCGCATGCGGCCATCCTGATGGCCTGTCAGCCCAGCGAACAAATTTCGTAAAACAACAAGACAAGAGCAGGACCGGCGCGGGCAGGGGTCAATGCGCCGGAGGGGAAGACGTACCGTAGCAATTAATAAGTTTGTGTCTTGGATTTGCAGCCTGATGTCCATCTGCCTTGTGCACATGGAGAGGGGTCAGGCAGTGTCACTACGAAATCACCGGGGGGTAGCACCATGGCTAAAAAGAGCGTTGTCACAGAGGCGCAGGAAATTCAGTTGGCCATTGAACTGATCAACCTGGGGGCGCGCCTCCAGTTGCTGGAATCGGAAACTTCGCTGTCGCGCGAGCGCCTGCTGAAGCTGTACAAGGAATTGAAGGGCGTCTCGCCGCCCAAGGGCATGCTGCCATTCTCGACGGACTGGTTCATCACCTGGCAGCCCAATATCCATTCGTCGCTGTTCATCAACGTGCACCGCTATCTGGTGGAGCATGCCCGCATCAGCGGCATCGAAGCCGTGATGAAGGCCTACAAGCTCTATCTAGAACAGGTCGGTCAGAGCGATGCCGGCGAGCCGGTGCTCTCGCTCACGCGGGCCTGGACGCTGGTGCGCTTCTTCGAAAGCAAGATGCTCATGACCACGCCCTGCTGCAAGTGCGGCGGCCACTTCGTGGTGCATCGACTGGACCTGCATCAGGACTATCTGTGCGGCCTGTGCCACATGCCTTCGCGTGCCGGCAAGACCAAGAAGGCCAAAGATGCGGTGGTCATGGGTCTGGTGGAAGCCCTGCCGGTGGCAGCCTCCGCCCCAATGGTCGCCGAGCCGGTGCTGGCGGCCGTTGCCTGATCCGCAGTGCTGCGCCATCGCTGTCGATGCGGTCGCGGTTCGGCTGCTTGACCGTGACAGTGGCGCCGCTACTCTGCCAGGAAGAATGAGGCCGATTGTCTAGATGTCTGACCTAGAGAACCACCCCGGCGCCCGCCGCAGGCCACTGCTGCAGGCGCCGGCGATCCAGGCCTTGCTGCTGTTCGTGTTGGGCCTGGTGGGCGCCAACGTGATCGACGTGCTGTGCCAGCGCGCCGGTCTTTCTCCCTTCTCTCCCTTGCAAACCTCCGTGCTGCACGGTGCGATTGCCGCGCTGCTGGCACGTCTGCGCCGCATGGCCGTGTGGTGGTGGCTGATCCTGCTGGTGTTCCCGCTGGCGGCGCTGCTGGTAGGGCGGCTGCAATTGCCGCCCTGGCTGTTCCTGGCGGTATTCCTGTTCATGCTGGTGCTGTTCTGGTCCACCTTCCGCAGCCAGGTGCCGTTCTATCCCTCCGGCCGCAATGCCTGGGATGCGGTGGCCGCCTTGTTGCCCCAGGGACGGGCGATCCGCTTCATGGATATCGGCAGCGGCCTGGGTGGCGCGGTGCTGGATCTTTCGCATCGTCGGCCAGAAAGTGAATTCACCGGCATCGAGATCGCGCCCTTGCCCTGGCTGGTGAGCCGCCTGCGTGCGGCGCTGGCCGGCAATCGCTGCCGCTTCGTGCGGGGCGACTATCTGTTGCTCGATTTCGCAGAGTATGACGTGGTGTTCGCCTATCTTTCGCCAGCCGCCATGCTGGCCCTGTGGCACAAGGCCCGGGCCGAAATGCGGCCGGGGACGCTGTTACTGAGCTACGAATTCCATATTCCAGGGACCACGCCGGACCTGGTGATCCAGCCCGAGGGGGACGGGCCGGTGCTGCACGGCTGGCGCATGTGAGCGCATAAAGTGACGCAATGCGAGACGCGACGTATCAAGTTTGCCCGGATTGAGCCGTAAATCGAAAAGGAAGGGCGTTTTTCGGATATGTATTCCCTCATTTGCTTGATTGGAATACCTGTAATCTGACGAACGTGAAAATACATGCAACGCCACTGGGACGGGAGCAGGCACTTTGTTAGTCATTATCGGATATGTCATTGTCATGGGCTCCGTCTTCGGCGGCTTTGCCCTGTCCGGCGGCCATCTGGGGGCGCTGTTTCAGCCACTTGAACTGCTGATGATCGGCGGCGCCGCGGGTGGCGCGTTCCTGGTGGGTAACAACGGCAAGGCGATCAAGGCCACGATGAAGGCCTTGCCGACCGTCCTCAAGGGCTCGACCTACACCAAGGCGCTGTACATGGAGCTGATGGCGCTGCTGTTTGAGATCCTGACCAAGTCTCGCAAGGAAGGCCTGATGTCCATCGAAGGCGACATCGAAGAGCCGGAAAGCAGCCCCATCTTCAGCAAGTACCCCGGCGTGCTGGCCGACCATCACCTCATCGAGTTCATGACCGACTACCTGCGCCTGATGGTGTCGGGCAACATGGATGCGTTCCAGATCGAAAACCTGATGGACAACGAAATCGAGACCCACCACCACGAGGGAGAGATTCCGGTGCACTGCATCGCCAAGCTGGGTGACGGTATGCCGGCTTTCGGTATCGTGGCCGCGGTGATGGGGGTGGTGCACACCATGGAATCGGTGGGTATTCCGCCGTCCGAGCTGGGTATGCTTATTGCGCACGCGCTGGTGGGTACCTTCCTCGGTATTCTGCTGGCCTACGGTTTCGTGGGTCCGCTGTCCAGCCTGCTGGAACAGAAGCTGCACGAATCGACCAAGATCTACCAGTGCGTGAAGGTGACGCTGCTGGCCAGCCTGAATGGCTACGCGCCGGCGCTGTCGATCGAATTCGGCCGCAAGGTCCTGTTCTCGACCGAGCGTCCGACCTTCCTGGAACTGGAAGAGCACGTCAAGCAGGCCAAGAGCAAGTAATCCTGCCGTTGGCGGATGGTACGCGCATCGATTCACACAGACATCAGCATTGAGCAGGAGTAAGGCATGGCCGACGAAGGGCTACGTCCCATAATCGTTAAGCGGATCAAGAAGGGCGGCGGTGGTCACCACGGCGGCGCCTGGAAGATCGCGTACGCCGACTTCGTGACCGCGATGATGGCGTTCTTCCTGCTGATGTGGCTGCTGGGTTCGACTGCCAAGGGCGACCTGAACGGTATCGCCGAGTATTTCAAGACACCGCTGAAGGTCGCCATGGCCGGCGGCTCCGGTAGCGGCGACGCCAATACGGTGCTGCCGGGCGGCGGCAAGGACCTGACCCGCCAGGACGGCCAGTTGCGCAAGGGCGAGAACGACGTGGTCACCCGCAAGCAGACCCTCAAGCAGGCCCAGCAGGAACTGGAGCGTGCCGAGCGCTCGCGCCTGGAGCAATTGAAGTCGCGCCTGGAAAAGGCCATCGATTCCAATCCGACGCTGAAGCAGTTCAAGAACCAGCTGTTGATCGACATCACCTCTGAAGGCCTGCGCATCCAGATCGTGGACGAGAAGAACCGTCCCATGTTCGCCCTGGCCAGCGCCCAGTTGCAGCCCTATACGAAGGAAATCCTGCACGAGATCGGGCGCACCCTGAACGATGTCCCCAACAAGATCAGCCTGTCCGGGCATACCGATGCCACACCGTATTCCCGTGGCGAGAAGGGCTACAGCAACTGGGAACTGTCGGCCGACCGCGCCAATGCATCGCGCCGCGAGCTGATCACCGGTGGCATGGACGAATCCAAGGTGCTGCGGGTGGTGGGCCTGTCCTCGGCGGTGCTGCTGGACAAGGAAGATCCGTTCAACCCCATCAACCGTCGCATCAGCATCATCGTCATGAACAAGAAGGCCGAGGAACTGGTCGAGAAGGATAGTGGCTCGCTGAACGTGCCCACCGACGCCAGCGATGACGACATTCAGCAGGGTTTGACCGCGCCGCCCAAGAACTGAGGCAGGCGTGACGGGCGGGGATTTGCCATTGAAGCAGAAGTGTTCCAACTGAACAGGGGAAGAGAGCTGGATATGCCGACCAAGACCATGCTGCAGGAGCTCAAGCGCTTGTTGCTCGATACTGCCAGCGGCGGCAGCCGCCAATTGACGGAAGTGGAGTCGGACCTGGTCCAGACCAACATCCTTCTGGGCGAAGCCATCGGCAAGCTGGGTACCAGTTTCATGGAGCTGCACCGTTCTGTGCAGACCCAGCAGACCATCCTCGAGGGACTGATGAATGGCACGGGCGAGTTCGACAGCGAGAGCATCGAACAGCTCAAGGCGACCCAGGCGCAGGTCAGCCACCATGTGAACGCGGCGGTCACCGGTCTGCAGTTCCAGGACATGACCAGCCAGCTGCTGGAGCGTATCGTGCGGCGCGTGATCGGCCTGCGTGAAGCGCTGGGGGTGTTGAGCGCCAACAGTTTCGAGATCGTACCGGAGCAGGGGCAGACCGACGAGGAACTCAGGGAGCTGCTGGCCAGCACCGTGCAGGCGATGGAGGAGCGGCTGACCGTGCTCGATACCGGGCTGTGGAAAGCGGTGCGCCAGACACGCATGGAAAGCGGCGATATCGAGTTGTTCTAAGCCTTTGCGGGCTGAGTGGGTCAAGATTGAACTAGGTCATTCCGGCCGGGCGCAGGGCAATAGGTCGGCGGCCGGAGCTGCGGCATAATGCACATGCGCATGAGCCTTATTGAAGAAACAGGGAGTAACGATGTCCAAAACGATTCTCGCAGTAGATGATTCCGGGTCACTGCGCCAGATGGTGGTATTCAGTCTGAAGGCTGCGGGTTACAACGTGACCGAAGCGGTTGACGGCGTGGACGCGCTGGAAAAGGCCAAGACGCATACCTTCGACCTGGTCCTGACCGACCAGAACATGCCACGCATGGATGGCCTGACCCTGATCCGCTCACTGCGCGAGCTGACCAGCTATGCGCGGGTGCCGATCCTGATGCTGACCACCGAGTTCAGTGACGAGATGAAGGCCAAGGGCAAGGCGGCCGGAGCCAATGGCTGGCTGGTCAAGCCCTTCGACCCGCAGCGCCTGACCGAGGTAGTGCGCAAGGTGATCGGCTGATCTTGCCGGGATAACAAGAACGACACGAACCGCATCCAGCATGGAGCCCAGGCATGAGCATTGATATGAGCCAGTTTTTCCAGGTCTTTTTCGACGAGGCCGAGGAAGGGCTCGCGGAAATGGAAAAGCTGTTGTTGGCCGTCAATGTGGCCTCGCCCGATCCGGAGGACCTCAATGCCGTGTTCCGTGCCGCGCATTCCATCAAGGGCGGCTCGTCGACCTTCGGTCTGACCGACATCGCCGAGGTCACGCACGTACTGGAGTCGCTGCTGGACCGTATCCGCCAGGGCCAGATGGCCCTGACCGCGGAACATGTGGACGCCTTCCTGGCGGCCAAGGATGTATTGAAGTCGATGCTCGACGGCCACAAGCACGGCGCCGAGGTGGATCAGGATGCCGTGGGTGATGTACGCATGCTGCTGGAAGCCCTGTCGCAGGGCAAGAGCACCAGCGCGAGCACTCCCAGGGCTGCTGCAGGACCGGCTGCGGCCGCGGCCATGGTGGGGCCCGACGGCGCCCGTCGCTATCGGCTGGAGATGCCGGTCATCGCCGACAAGGACGCCGAGGCGCTGGCCGACGAGCTGTCCATGCTGGGCAAGATTGAAAAGACCAAGTCTGCCGAAGGAAACTGGGTCTTCATTCTCGATACGGCCGAACCGATCGATGACGTGGTCGCCATCTGCGCCTTCATCGTCAATGTGGCCGATCTGAAGATTTCGCAGGCTGTCGATCCCGGCAAGACCGCCGATGAAGAGCGCGGCTATGGTTTCTTCGATAACTTCGTGACCCAGGAAGAGCGCGAACGCGCCCAGGGCTACGGTTTCTTCGACAACCAGACCACCGTGGAAGACAAGGAGCGCGAGCAGGGCTACGGCTTCTTCGCTCCCTTCGTGCCGCTGGACATCAGCGCCAAGAAGCCTGAGCCGGACTCCGCCCACGCTGCCGCCGCCCATGGCACCAATGGTGCCAACGGCCATCACGACGACGCCCATCTGCATGGCGAGCATGCCTCCTCGGAAAAGAAATCCGCCAAGGGGGGCGCCGCCCAGGGACCGGAATCCTCGTCGATCCGTGTGAGCATCGAAAAGGTCGACCAACTGATCAACCTGGTTGGCGAACTGGTGATCACCCAGGCCATGATCGAGCAGCGTGTCGGCAAGCTGGATCCGATGCAGCATGAGCACCTGCTCAACAGCGTCAGCCAGTTGAGCCGCAATACCCGGGATCTGCAGGAATCGGTGATGTCGATCCGCATGATGCCCATGGACTACGTGTTTTCGCGCTTCCCGCGCATGGTGCGCGATCTGGCGCACAAGCTGGGCAAGCAGGTCGAATTCGTCACCCATGGCGCCGCGACCGAACTGGACAAGGGCCTGATCGAACGCATCGTCGATCCGCTCACGCACCTGGTTCGCAACAGCATCGACCATGGCATCGAACTGCCGGATGCCCGTCGCAGCGCCGGCAAGAGTGAGGCAGGGGTGCTATCCCTGTCGGCCGAACATCAGGGCGGCAACATCATCATTGAGGTCACCGACGACGGTGGTGGCCTGAACCGCGACAAGATCCTGGCCAAGGCCAAGCAGCAGGGCATGCCGGTCACCGACAACCTGTCGGACGCCGAGGTCTGGCAACTGATCTTCGAGCCCGGTTTCTCCACTGCGGAACAGGTCACCGACGTGTCGGGGCGTGGCGTGGGCATGGATGTGGTCAAGCGCAACATCCTGGCCATGGGTGGGGCGGTGGATATCCGCTCCAGCAAGGGCTTTGGCACCACCATCTCGATCTCGCTGCCGCTGACGCTGGCCATCCTGGACGGTATGTCGATCCGGATTGGTGAAGAAGTCTACATATTGCCGTTGGGATATGTGGTTGAATCTTTGCAGCCATTGGCGCAAGATATCAAAGAGATTTCCGGTCAGGGCCAGGTGCTGCGCGTACGCGGCGAATACCTGCCCCTGATCCCGCTTTATCAGATTTTCAACATCGAACCCTCCTTCACCGATCCCTCGCAAGGATTGGTGGTCATTCTGGAGTCAGATGGAAAGAAGGCGGCACTTTTCGTGGATGACCTGATCGGACAACAGCAGATCGTTGTCAAGAATCTGGAATCCAACTATCGGAAGGTCGCCGGCATTTCCGGAGCAACCATTCTGGGCGACGGCGGCGTCGCCCTGATTGTCGATGTGGCAGCCTTGCTGCGATCCAGCCGCCAACTGAACGACGAATCTGTATTTTCCTGATATTTAAAGGGCCACAACATGTCTGACACTGCAACCAAGAATCTTTCCGGCTTCGGCGAAAAAACCGACAGCAATGGAAACGAGTTTCTTGCCTTCACCCTGGGTAAGGAAGAATACGGCATCGATATTCTGAAGGTTCAGGAAATTCGCGGCTACGAAGCCGTGACCCGTATCGCCAACTCGCCTGATTTCATCAAGGGCGTGGTCAACCTGCGCGGCATCATCGTCCCCATCGTCGACATGCGCATCAAGTTCCAGCTGGGCGAGCCGACCTACGACCAGTTCACCGTGGTGATCATCCTCAATATCGGTGGTCGCGTGGTGGGTATGGTGGTCGACAGCGTGTCCGACGTGATCACCCTCACCCAGGAACAGATCAAGCCGGCCCCGGAAATGGGTACCACCTTCGACTCCGACTACCTGATCGGTCTGGGCACCCTGGAACAGCGCATGCTGATCCTGGTGGATATCGACAAGCTGATGTCCAGCGCCGAAATGGGCCTGATCGAGAAACTGGCTGCCTGATCGCCCTCAGGTCTGTCAGGAAGCTAAGGGATCCGGAGGAGACGCAGTCCGGATCTGACGTTTTTCGTCATTCGGTACGGCAGGAAAAGCGGGCAGGCTAGCCCGATACAGAAGAGAAAAAGGCATCCGCCGCGTGGTGGATGCCTTTTTTATTGCCCGCTCACAATGCCGCCAGGCAAGCTACGGCGCGGCGCCTCCCGCGGACTACGCGGCAGGCCGCACAATCCGATGGTGCGTCAATGGAAGTGTTCGACCGGAGGCGGGGTATCTTCCGGCATCTCGGCATGCACCAGTTCACCCTCGCGATCGGGGAACAGGGGCGCACCGCAGTCATCGCAGAATTCCATCGTGAAACGTTCGCTGTGATGCTTGATCTGGACGATGCCGCATTCGCGCAGGGTGGCCAGGATCTGCTGCAGCGGACTAGCCGGGAGTCCTTCCAGCAGGCCGGCACCGCCGGGGATCATCATGGGCAGGTCTTCGCCGCTTTCCTGCTCGTACAGCGGCCACACGGTACCGTAGACCACGGTGGGGTCGTTGCCGATGGAAAAGCCGATGCGGTATTCGTCGATCTGGCCGTTGATGTCTTCGGAAAAGCCGCCGATGCTGGCATGCAGCTCGGAGGAGGCGATATCCAGCGTCTGCGTGAGGAAATAGTCCGCGGCGCGGATCGATGCCGGACGGATATGCTTGTCGGCCTCGCGGCAGCCGAAGAAATAGGCTTGCGGCAGCAGCAGCTCGACATTGCAGCCGGGCAGCAGGCGCGTGAAGATCGGCGTGACCTGCTGCGTCCAGGCGTCGAAGGCAGCGGTCTTGTTGGCCGAGAAGTGGCTCTGCTGTTCGCTTTCCTGCCAGTGGAACAGGGCGCCACCAGCGGGCAGTACCACGGCGGCGATGGCATAGCGGGTATCAGCCAGGAAGGCGGCGGTCGGCGGCTGTTCGCCGCGCAGCTGCACCGGGGTGTTCTTGAGTGCGCTCTGGCCCATCTGGCGGGTCAGGGCGAATACGTCGGCGTGCATGCGCGGCAGCTGCTCGATCGAAAACAGGCTGGGTGCCAGCGCCAGGCGCGCGTCCTTGGCCAGGATGTGGGCGTGCAGGTGGGCCGCGATGGCGTTCTGCAGGTCGCCGGCAATGGGACCCGAGGCGATGGCGAAGCGGGTCCAGGCCAGCACCGGCAGGACCAGCAGCTGGACATCGTAGTCCTGGCCGTCGTGTTCCAGCGTGGTGGCTTCGCTGCCGGCCTCGACGGCCTCGATCAGGACATCGTAGGCGTCCAGGTCGGCCTTGAAGAGGTGGTCCAGCGCGGTGTCGATCAGGCCCTGGTTGCCGGCGCGCAGGAGCTTGTTGAGCAGGGCGTCCAGGGGTTTCAGCCAGGCGCGCTCTTCGAGCCGGCTGGACGCCTGCGCGATGGCTTGCGCAAAGGTGACCAGGTGCTGGCTGTCGGCAGAGAGCTTGGAGGAGGAACGTTTGGCAGGACGACGCATGTAGGCTATCTGTAATCTGTGGAAACGAAACCGTCTATTGTAGATGATTTGGCAGCGGTATCCGTCTTCAGACTGCTGACCCGATTCCAAAGGGCAGCTTGCGGCAAAGGCAAAATGAAAAACGCCGGACGAATCCGGCGTTTTTCATTTCTGCGAACGTGCAGACTGCATGGCAGCGCGGCACCGGGGGGGCGCCGCGCTGCCCGTCCTGCTTAGGCTGCCAGCAGTTGACGCAGCACGAACGGCAGGATGCCGCCATGCTTGTAGTAGTCCACTTCGATCGGGGTATCGATGCGCAGCAGCAGCTTGACTTCCTTGGTCTCGCCGTTCTTGCGGTGGATCACCAGGGTGGCTTCCTGTTGCGGCTTGATCTCGCCGTCCAGGCCCTTCAGGTCGAAGGTTTCGTCACCAGTGATGCCCAGCGTCTGCACGCTGTCGCTACCCAGGAACTGCAGCGGCAGCACGCCCATGCCGACCAGGTTGGAACGGTGGATACGTTCGAAGGAACGTGCGATCACGGCCTTCACGCCCAGCAGCTGGGTGCCCTTGGCGGCCCAGTCACGGGAGGAGCCGGTACCGTACTCTTCGCCACCGAACACCATGGTCGGGGTGCCTTCGGCCACGTACTTCATGGCGGCGTCATAGATCGACATCTGTTCGCCGGTCGGCTGGTGCAGGGTGATGCCACCTTCGACGCGGGAGCCGTCTTCCTTGGCCGGGATCATCAGGTTCTTGATGCGCACGTTGGCGAAGGTGCCGCGCATCATGATCTCGTGGTTGCCGCGGCGCGAGCCGTAGGAGTTGAAGTCAGCCTTGAGCACGCCGTTGGCTTGCAGCCACTTGCCGGCCGGGCTGGATTCCTTGATCGAACCGGCCGGGGAGATGTGGTCGGTGGTGATCGAGTCGCCGAACACGCCCAGGGCGCGTGCACCGGAGATACCGGCGGCAGCGATCTTGGGCTCTTCGCTGAAGTTCTCGAAGAACGGCGGCTCGGCGATGTAGGTCGAGGTCGGCCAGTTGTAGACTTCGCCCTTGGCGACGCCCTTGATGGCTTCCCACAGCTTGCCCGGGGCACCCTTCACGTCGGCGTAGTTTTCCTTGAAGGTCTTGGCGTTCATGGCGAACTTGAGCAGCTTTTCGATCTCTTGCGAGGTCGGCCAGATGTCGCCCAGGTAGATGTCCTTGCCACCCTTGCCCTTGCCGACCGGTTCGGTCATCAGGTCGCGGGTGACATTGCCGGCGATCGCGTAGGCCACCACCAGCGGCGGCGAAGCCAGGAAGTTGGCGCGGATGTTCGGGTGGATACGGGCTTCGAAGTTGCGGTTGCCCGACAGCACGGCGGCAGCCACGACGTCGTTCTTGACGATGGCTTCGTTCATGGCCGCAGTCAGGTCACCGGCGTTGCCGATGCAAGTGGTGCAACCGTAGGCGGTCACGCCAAAGCCCAGCTTTTCCAGGTAGGGCAACAGGCCAGCCGCTTCCAGGTACTTGGTCACCACGCGCGAGCCAGGGGCCAGCGAGGTCTTGATGTGCGGTGCGACCTTCAGGCCGGCTTCGACCGCCTTCTTGGCCAGGAGGCCGGCAGCCAGCAGCACGCTCGGGTTGGAGGTGTTGGTGCAGGAGGTGATGGCGGCGATCAGCACGTCACCGTTGTGCACATCCACGCCGTCGGCGTTCTTGTAGGTGGCGGTGAGGTCTTCCGCCTTCTTGTTGAAGCCGTTCTCGGAAGTCGGCTTGGTGAACAGGTCGGCGAAGGTGGACTTGACGTTGCCGATCTCGATGCGGTCTTGCGGACGCTTCGGACCTGCCAGCGAGGGAGCGACGGTACCCAGGTCCAGCGAGACTTCCTGGGTGTAGTCGATCTGGCCGGCCTTGGGCACGCCATACAGGCCCTGGGCCTTGAAGTAGGCTTCGAAGGCGTCGATCTCGGCCTTGGTACGGCCGGTACCCTTGAAGTAGTCGATGGTGGCATCGTCAACCGGGAAGAAGCCCATGGTGGCGCCGTATTCCGGAGCCATGTTGGCGATGGTGGCGCGGTCGGTCAGCGACAGCGATTCGGTGCCTTCACCGAAGAATTCGACGAACTTGCCCACGACCTTGGTCTGGCGCAGCAGTTCGGTGATGGTCAGCACCAGGTCGGTGGCGGTGACGCCTTCGCGCAGGGCGCCGGTCAGGTTCACGCCGACCACGTCCGGGGTCAGGAAATAGACCGGCTGGCCCAGCATGCCGGCTTCGGCTTCGATGCCGCCCACGCCCCAGCCGACCACGCCGATGCCGTTGATCATGGTGGTGTGGGAGTCGGTGCCGACCAGGGTGTCAGGGTAGTAGACGCCGGTCTTGTTGTGCACGCCGCGTGCCAGGTACTCCAGGTTGACCTGGTGGACGATGCCGAAGCCCGGGGGCACCACGCCGAAGGTATCGAAGGCTTGCATGCCCCACTTCATGAACTGGTAGCGCTCGTTGTTGCGCGAGAATTCCAGCTTCATGTTCAGGTCCAGCGCCTTCTTCTCGCGGAAGTGGTCGATCTGCACCGAGTGGTCCACCACCAGGTCCACCGGGACCAGCGGTTCGATGTTCTTGGGGTTCTTGCCCAGCTTGCTGGCGACATTGCGCATGGCGGCCAGATCGGCCAGCAGCGGCACGCCGGTGAAGTCCTGCAGCACCACGCGGGCGACCACGAAGGGGATCTCATCCACGCGGGCAGCCTTGGCACCCCAGTTGGCCAGTTGCTTGACGTGTTCTTCGGTGACCTTCTGGCCATCGCAGTTACGCAGCACCGATTCCAGCACGATACGGATGGACACCGGCAGGCGCGAGATATTCACGCCCAGCGACTTTTGCAGGGCGGGCAGGGAGTAGAACTTGCCCTTCTTGGAATCGGAAATCTTGAATTCCTTCAGGGTGTTCAATGTGTTGCGAGACATGGCCTCTTCTCCTTAATTTGGCAATTTAGTGATGCTAGCTAGTCGAATCCGGTTTGCGCTGCAATGGTGAACTGCGGGGTGCTGCCTGATTCTGTGATTCTTTGTTTCTCTGGTACGGCTGGGGTCTGGTCCGGGAAGCGCGGCTTCCCGTGTCAGTTCTGCTGCGGCGCTGCGGCAACGGTGGGGTTCGCTGCCGGTGCGGCGGCGGCCTTCATCTGCTCGGCGTTCTTGCATTCGTTGGCCAGCTGCTGACCCTTCTTGGAGTCCAGCAACAGGCCCTTGGCGGGGATACCGATCCAGACCAGGCCCATCTTGCGGTTTTCGAAGCGGTTGGCGCCGGTGGTGGTTTCCACACGGGTCAGGCGGTGGATGCGCTTGTCCCAGCGGATGGCGATGTGCTTGTCGTCGGTCTCGTTCTTCCAGATGGTCAGCTTGTGGCCCATTTCGCACTGGAAGTCGGCCGACAGGGTGCCGCCCAGTTCGGGTTCGCTGTCGTCATCCTCGGCGTCCGACGAGAAGGGCATCTTGGAAGCCGGAGCGGCGGCGGCAGCGGCTGCGGCCTTCTTGGCCGGCGCCTTCTTGACCACCTTCTTCTTGGCAGCGGGCTTGGCGGCGGTGGCGGTCTCGGCCTGTGCAGGGCTGATGCCGGCGGTGGCGAACAGGGCGCCCAGCAGGGCGATCAGGGTCAGGTGCTTTTTCATGTGCGGTGATCGAAACGGTCTTTACTGCGTGGTTGAGGGGGAGTCGCCGGCGGCGAACCAGACTAGGGTTTCCGGCGGCAGCGCCACGCCAGTGGCGTGGGCGCGTTGCAGGATACTCCAGTAATAGCGATAACTGGCCCGATCGTGCAGGTTGCCCAGGTGCTGGATCGGACCCCATTGCACCGACTGCGCCTTGAGCAAGATCTGTGCCGCCAGTTCGGCCTCCTCGGTGGAGGGCGACATGGCCTGCACGATGGGACGGATCTGGTCCGGATGGATGCTCCACATCCGGGTGTAGCCAAATTCCTGTGCCGCCCGGCGCGCATCATCGGCCACGGCGGCGGGATTCTTGATGTCGGTGGTCACGTTATGCGACGGCACCTTGCCGTGCGCATGGCAGGCGGCGGAAATCTCCAGCTTGGCACGGCGCACCAGCGGGTGGTCGAACTGTCCGGGGGAGCGCATGGCGCTGCCGGGGATGGCGCCGTAGTGCGCCGAGACGAAATCCATGACCCCGAACGACAACGACTGGACCTGGGGCAGGGCGGCGATGCGTGCGGCATCGGCCAGCGCGCCATGGGTCTCGATCAACACCTGCACCGGCAGTTGCGCACGGCCGGCGCCAGCGGCCACGCGGTTGATGCTCTCCAGTGCGCGTAGCACGTCGGCAATGCCTTCCGGCTTGGGCAACATCACGTAGGCCAGCTCGCGCGCAGCGGCGCCGCAGATGATGGCCACGTCCTGCTCGAAATGCGCATGGCCCACGTCATGCAGGCGCGCGCCGATACGGCGGTGGACATTGTCGGGGCCGGCGATGAGCGAGGCGACCAGCTCGGCGTGCGCGGCTTCATTGCCGGCGGCGGCGCCGTCTTCGCAGTCGAAGGTGATGTCGAACAGGGGACCGAGTTCCTGCTGCAGGGCCATCGACTTGCGCATCAGCTTTTCGGAGCCGGCGTAGTGATCGCACACCGGGAGCGAAACCGGCTGCTGGGCACCTGGGAACAAGACCTGGGAAGGATGCATTGCTGCGAATGGGACTGGGGTAAGGTTGTCGGATCGATCGGTATTGCGATATTGCGGGTATTGCCGGTATTTCAGTAAGACGACGGGCGCGGCGATTGAAGACCGCCGCGCCCTGGTCAATTAGCCGACCAGATGCTTCACGCCTTCACGCTCTTCCAACAGCTCCTTGAGGGTGATGTTGATGCGCTCTTGCGAGAACTCGTCGATCTCCAGACCCTGGACGATCTTGTACTCGCCGTTTTCGGTGGTCACCGGGAAGCCGAACATGGTGCCTTCGGGGATGCCGTAGGAACCGTCCGAGGGAATGCCCATGGTGGTCCACTTGCCGTTGGTGCCCAGCACCCAGTCACGCACGTGGTCGATGGCCGCGTTGGCTGCCGATGCTGCCGAGGACAGGCCGCGGGCTTCGATGATGGCCGCGCCGCGCTTGCCGACGGTGGGCAGGAACACGTTCTTGTTCCATTCCTGGTCGTTGATGGTGTCCTTGACGGAGGCGCCATCGGCGGTGGCGAAGCGGTAATCGGCGTACATGGTCGGCGAGTGGTTGCCCCAGACGCACAGCTTTTCGATGGCCGAGACTGGCTTGCCGATCTTGGCTGCCACTTGCGACAGCGCACGGTTGTGGTCCAGGCGCAGCATGGCGGTGAAGTTCTTGGCCGGCAGGTTCGGTGCCGACTTCATGGCGATGTAGGCGTTGGTGTTGGCCGGGTTGCCGACCACCAGGACCTTGACGTTGCGCGAGGCGACGGCGTCCAGCGCCTTGCCCTGCACGGTGAAGATCTGGGCGTTGGCTTCCAGCAGGTCCTTGCGCTCCATGCCGGGGCCGCGGGGACGGGCACCCACCAGCAGGGCGATGTCGGCATCCTTGAAGGCGGTCATCGGATCGCTGTGGGCGGTCACGCCAGCCAGCAGCGGGAAGGCACAGTCATCGATTTCCATGATGACGCCCTTCAACGCCTTCTGTGCCTTCTCATCGGGGATTTCCAGCAGTTGCAGGATGACCGGCTGGTCTTTGCCCAGCAGGTCGCCGTTGGCGATGCGGAACAGCAGGGAGTAACCGATCTGACCGGCGGCGCCGGTGACGGCAACACGCATGGGGGCTTTAGCCATGTTGAATCTCCAAAAGAGGTGATGAAAAAAAGCGTTCAGACTGCATGAAGCGCACGTTGCGGTCGCGTCGCGGAGAGCGCGGCAGGGCCGTCTGCGGTTGCTTCTGGTTTGCGCAGGAAATTGCGCGACTTCCTCGAATTCTTGTTAGGCCGCCATGATACCGTCGAAAACGCAGCGAGTCAGTTGCTTTCGGTTCGGGCTCTGCCGACAAATCAAAAACCTGTCAAACTTGTGCTCCGCCTGCATGAAAACGCCGCCTTCGATAGGTCTGGATGAGAGCGATTCTCGTTAGCGCCCTCCGGCCTGTAAATCGCACCCGGTCTGCCTTGCAGGTCTTCAGGTTGCTCGCGAGTGTAGGCCTGCGAAAGAGCGCTGTCAATCAATATCTTATGTCTTATATAAGACATATTATTGCCTAGTTTTTGCTGGACGCCGGAAGGGATTTTGTGGTGAAATTCGAGGTTATGAGCTCGATCCTGCCTAATTCGAACAACGCCGACGCGCATGCCGCGGGGGCGGGTGCTGCCAGTCCTGCGCCCACCTTCAGTCCGTTGTACCAGCAGATCAAGGCGCTCATCATGCAGCGCCTGGAGGCCGGTGAGTGGAAGCCCGGCGAGCTCATTCCCAGTGAAGTGGAGCTGGGCAATCGATTCAAGGTCAGTCAGGGCACGGTGCGCAAGGCAATCGATGAACTGGCGGCCGAAAACCTGGTGGTGCGCCGCCAGGGCAAGGGGACCTTCGTTGCCACCCATCATGAGACCCAGGCGCAGTTCCGCTTCCTGCGGTTGATGGCCGACAGCAACGAGCCGCAGCGTCCCGAGAACAAGATCATCGAAGTCAAGCGCGTGCGCGCGTCGGCCGAAGTGGCCCGTCAGCTCGACATGAAGTCGGGCGACTCCGTCATTTTCATTCGCCGGGTAAAATCGTTCAATGGCGTTCCCATCATCCTCGAAGACATCTGGCTGCCCGGCGCCATCTTCAAGGGGCTGACGGCCGAACGCCTGGTGGAATACCGCGGGCCGCTGTATGGCCTGTTCGAGTCGGAGTTCGGCACGCGCATGATCCGTGCCGAAGAGCGCATCCGTGCCGTCGGGGCGGATATGGATGCGGCAGAGTTTCTGGGCGTGGCGCCCCAAACGCCGTTGCTGAGTGTGGAGCGGGCTTCATTTACCTATGGCGACAAGCCGGTGGAAATGCGGCGCGGACTGTACCTGACGACGAATCATCATTACCAAAGCGAGTTGAGCTGAGCGGACGACGCTGTTTTGTCCCGGGTCGGTGGCAACCGCCCGTGCAGCGGGAGGGGCCGGGCGCTAAGCCCTGCTGGCATGCTGCGAAGCGCAATAAAAGTTGATGGTGATTTCGAAAATCGGCGAAAATTGCATATTGTTTTAAACTGAGGAGAACCTTGTATGTCTGAAGCCGCTAAACCACAACGGCCGCAATTTCGTAACATACACCTAACCCAAATTGCCGGCTATCGCATGCCCCTGGCCGCTCTGGTCTCGATCATGCACCGCATCAGCGGTCTGTTCCTGTTCCTGATGCTGCCTTTCATTCTGTTCCTTCTGGACAGCAGCCTGCTCTCGGAAGGTACCTTCGCCTATCTCAAGGGCTTCACCTCCGGCTGGTTCGTCAAGCTGGTCATCCTGGCTCTGTCCTGGGCCTACCTGCATCACTTCTGCGCCGGCATCCGCCACCTGATCATGGACAACCACATCGGTCTGGACAAGGACAGCGCACGCAAGTCCTCGGCAACTGTCCTGGTGATCAGCATCGCGCTGATGATCCTGGTCGCATTGAAACTGTTCGGAGCTTTCTGAAAATGGCTGATAACAACATCGGACCCAAGCGCCTGGTCGTCGGCGCCCACTATGGCCTGCGTGACTGGCTGGCGCAACGTGCCACCGCCGTCGTGATGGCTGTCTACACCGTGATCCTGCTGGTGTGCTTCTTCACCTCGACCAACTTCAGCTACCAGGGCTGGGCGGCGCTGTTCTCGCATCAATGGTTCAAGGTTGCCACTTTTGCCGTGTTCATGGCGCTGTTCTTCCACGCCTGGATCGGCGTGCGTGATGCGCTCATGGACTACGTCAAGCCGGTCGGCATTCGCCTGGTCCTGCAAGTTGCCACCATCCTGTGGCTGATCGGTTGCGCTGGCTATGCTGCGCAGATTCTCTGGAGAAACTAATCGTGGCTGCAATCAAATCCGCCATCACTACCCGCCGCTTTGACGCGGTCATCGTCGGCGCCGGTGGCTCCGGCATGCGCGCCTCGCTGCAACTGGCCGAAGCCGGCCTGAACGTCGCCGTCCTGTCCAAGGTCTTCCCGACCCGCTCGCACACCGTGGCTGCCCAAGGCGGCATCGGCGCTTCGCTGGGCAACATGTCGGAAGACAACTGGTACTGGCACATGTTCGACACCGTCAAGGGTTCGGACTACCTGGGTGACCAGGACGCCATCGAATTCATGTGCCGCGAAGCACCGAAGGCCGTCTACGAGCTGGAACACTTCGGCATGCCCTTCGACCGCAACCCGGATGGCACCATCTATCAGCGTCCGTTCGGCGGCCACACTGCCAACCTGGGTGAAAAGCCGGTGCAGCGCGCCTGTGCTGCTGCCGACCGTACCGGTCACGCACTGCTGCACACCCTGTACCAGCGCAACGTGCGCGCCAAGACCCACTTCTTCGTCGAGTGGATGGCGCTGGACGTGATCCGCAACGAAGAGGGCGACGTCCTCGGCGTGGTGGCACTGGAAATGGAAACCGGCGAAATCATGATGCTGCACGCCAAGACCACCCTGTTCGCCACTGGCGGTGCAGGTCGTATCTGGGCCGCATCCACCAACGCCTTCATCAACACCGGCGACGGCATGGGCATGGCGGCACGCGCCGGCCTGCCGCTGCAGGACATGGAATTCTGGCAGTTCCACCCGACCGGCGTGGCCGGCGCGGGCGTGCTGATCACCGAGGGTGTGCGCGGCGAAGGCGGCATCCTGATCAACAGCAACGGCGAACGCTTCATGGAGCGCTATGCGCCGACCCTGAAGGACCTGGCACCGCGTGACTTCGTCTCGCGTTCGATGGACCAGGAAATCAAGGAAGGTCGCGGCGTGGGTCCCCACAAGGACCACGTGCTGCTGGATCTGCGTCACATCGGCGCCGATACCATCAAGAAGCGTCTGCCCTCGATCCTGGAAATCGCCCACAAGTTCGCCAACGTCGATGCGACCAAGGAACCGATTCCTGTCGTGCCGACCATCCACTACCAGATGGGTGGCATCCCCACCAACATCCACGGCCAGGTGGTCGCGCCCAAGGGCGGTTCCATGAAGGAAGTGGTGCAGGGCATGTACGCCATCGGCGAATGCGCCTGCGTGTCGGTGCACGGCGCCAACCGCCTGGGTACCAACTCGCTGCTGGACCTGGTGGTCTTCGGTCGCGCCGCCGGTAACCACATTGTCGGCAGCCGCCTGCAGGACCAGAGCCACAAGCCTATCCCGGCCGGCGCCCTGGACCGTTCGCTGGAGCGCATTGCCCATCTGGAAAACAGCACCGGTTCCGAACGTGTGCAGGACGTCGCCAACGACATCCGCGCCACCATGCAGAAGTACTGCGGCGTGTTCCGTACCGATGCCCTGTTGAAGGAAGGCTATCAGAAGATCATGGAACTGGATGAGCGTCGCAAGCACGTCTCCTTCAAGGACAAGTCCAAGGTCTTCAACACCGCCCGCGTGGAAGCGCTGGAGCTGGACAACCTGATCGAAACCGCCAAGGCCACCATCACCTCGGCCGAAGCCCGCAAGGAGTCGCGCGGCGCCCACGCGCAAAGCGACTACGAGCAGCGCGACGACGTGAACTGGCTCAAGCACACGCTGTGGTTCTCCGAGGGGAATCGTCTCGACTACAAGCCGGTCAATCTGCAGCCGCTGACCGTCGAGACCTTCAAACCTAAAGCACGTACTTTCTAAGAGGTCGCAACATGACTCGCACCCTGAAATTCAAGATCTATCGTTACGATCCGGACAAGGACGACAAGCCGTACATGCAAGACCTGACGGTGGAACTCAAGCCCACCGACAAGATGCTGCTGGATGCCCTGCAACGCATCAAGTCCGACGTCGACGATTCGCTGGCGCTGCGTCGCTCCTGCCGCGAAGGCGTGTGCGGCTCCGACGCCATGAACATCAACGGCAAGAATGGTCTGGCCTGCATCACCAACCTGAACGAGCTGACCGAGCCCATCGTTCTGAAGCCGCTGCCCGGCCTGCCGGTGATCCGCGACCTGATCGTGGACATGACCAACTTCTTCAAGCAGTACGATTCGATCAAGCCCTACCTGATCAACGACAGCATCCCGCCCGAGAAGGAGCGCCTGCAGTCGCCCGAGCAGCGTGAAGAGCTGGATGGCGTGTACGAGTGCATCCTGTGCGCCTGCTGCTCGACCTCCTGCCCGTCGTTCTGGTGGAATCCGGACAAGTTCGTCGGCCCGGCCGGTCTGCTGCAAGCCTACCGCTTCATCGCCGACAGCCGCGACGAAGCCACCGGCGCGCGTCTGGACAACCTGGAAGACCCGTACCGTCTGTTCCGTTGCCGTTCGATCATGAACTGCGTCGATGTCTGCCCCAAGGGTCTGAACCCCAACAAGGCCATCGGCAAGATCAAGGAATTGATGGTCCGTCGCTCGGTGTAAGCCGAATGAGTGTGATGCCTGCCAGAGCCGCCGTGCATGGCGGGCTGCAGCGAGGGGAAGCAGGGCTGGAAGCGGCTTCCCCGACCGGTTCCTTCAGGTTTGGTCCGGTTGAAGTGAATGGAAAGACAAGAAATGAGCGAGTTCATGACTGAACAGCGTCATCAGGATGATCCGGCCAAGCGAGCAAGACTGCGCTGGCGCGCGCGCCGCGGGCTGCTGGAGAACGACCTGATCCTGACGCGCTATCTGGATGCCAACGAGGCACAGATGAGCGACGACGAGGTCGATGCCTTCTCGCGCCTGATGGACCTGACCGACAACGACCTGATGGACCTGCTGCTGGCCCGCAAGGAGCCGGAAGCGGCGGTTGATCTGCCCCAAGTGCATGCGTTGCTGAAGAAACTGCGTACTGCCTGACTGTTGCACGAATATTGCGCCTGGCCACAAGCCAGACCGATTTTGCTCGATCGCGGCCTGTTCCAACTCGCCACCCGGCGCATCCGAACCATGATGCCGCCCGGCTTGCGGTCGCGGCTTTTGATTAACGGTTTCACCATCCCAGCAAAAGGAAAAGCTATGTCCAATACCGATATCAAAGCTACCCTGTCGTTCTCCGACGGGTCTCCGTCCGTAGATTTTCCTATCTACAAGGGCAGCATCGGTCCTGATGTGATCGATATCCGCAAGCTGTACGGCGCCACCGGCAAGTTCACCTACGACCCCGGCTTCATGTCGACGGCTTCCTGCAACTCCTCCATCACCTACATCGATGGCGACAAGGGCGAGCTGCTGTACCGTGGCTATCCCATCGAACAGCTGGCGGTGAACTGCGACTTCCTGGAATCCTGCTACCTGCTGCTGCACGGCGAGCTGCCCAGTGCCGACCAGAAGGCGGAATTCGTCACCACCGTGACCCAGCACACCATGGTCCACGAGCAGATGAACTTCTTCTTCCGTGGTTTCCGTCGCGATGCTCACCCGATGGCCGTACTGACCGGCTCGGTTGGCGCGCTGTCGGCCTTCTACCACGACTCGCTGGACATCTCCAATCCGAATCACCGCGAAGTGTCGGCCATCCGTATGATCGCCAAGCTGCCAACCCTGGTGGCCATGGCCTACAAGTACAGCATCGGCCAGCCCTTCGTGTATCCGCGCAATGACCTGTCGTACACCGCCAACTTCATGCGCATGATGTTCGCCAACCCGTGCGAAGAGTACAAGGTCAATGAAGTGCTGGTCCGCGCGCTGGACCGCATCCTGATCCTGCACGCCGACCACGAACAGAACGCCTCGACCTCGACCGTGCGTCTGGCCGGCTCCTCCGGTGCCAACCCGTTCGCATGTATCGCCGCCGGCATCGCCTGCCTGTGGGGCCCTGCCCACGGCGGTGCCAACGAAGCCGCACTCAACATGTTGGAACAGATCGGCTCGATCGAAAACATCCCCGAGTTCATCAAGCAGGTGAAGGACAAGAACTCCGGCGTGAAGCTGATGGGCTTCGGTCACCGCGTCTACAAGAACTACGACCCGCGTGCCAAGCTGATGCGCGAAACCTGCTACGAAGTCCTGAACGAACTGGGCCTGCACGATGACCCGCTGTTCAAGCTGGCCATGGAGCTGGAAAAGATCGCTCTGGAAGACGACTACTTCGTTTCCCGCAAGCTGTATCCGAACGTCGACTTCTACTCGGGCATCGTGCAGCGCGCCCTGGGTATCCCGACCTCGATGTTCACCTGCATCTTCGCCATGGCCCGTACCATCGGCTGGATCGCCCAGTGGAACGAAATGATCTCGGACCCGGAACAGAAGATCGGCCGTCCCCGTCAGCTGTTCGTTGGCTCGCCGCGTCGCGACGTGCCGCCGATCGACAAGCGCTGATCGGTCTGCCAGCTGTCGCTTGTTGTCTGCTTGTTGTCTGCTCGTTGTCGGGCAGACAACAGGTGGTGCAAGAGGCATCATCCCGTCCCCCGGGAGTCGATGGGGGAGGGTGGGAAGCCCGTGCGACAAGGCTTTGCGGTCCGGCGTTGGTTGCCGGAAACGCCCGTTGCTTCTGGTTTCAAATAAAAAAGCGAATCCCTTAGGATTCGCTTTTTTATTTGATATTAGGAGATATAATTCCGATGCGCTGACTGGATGACGTACAGAAGTTCAGGTAGACAAGGTCCTTCCCCACAACTTGATGCAATCCGCTAACCGGTCAGGCCGTGTCGCGGAAGGTGTAGAAACCCGCTAATCTCGCGAAGCGCGAAGAAAGGTGAGCAAATGACAAAGCTCTACGAGCAATACAACATCAACTCCTACCTGTTCGGTGGGAATGCTCCGTACATCGAAGAACTGTACGAAGCCTACCTGAACAATCCTGGCTCTGTCCCCGATAACTGGCGTGCTTATTTCGACGCCGTGCAACACGTCCCCGCCACCGACGGCTCCACCCGTCCCGATGTGGCCCACGCTCCGGTGATCGCATCCTTCGCCGAACGTGCCAAGCAAGGCCCCATCCGCACCGTCATCGCATCCGCAGACTCCGACATGGGTCGCAAGCGCGTCGCTGTCACCCAGCTGATCGCAGGCTACCGTGACCTCGGCTCCCGTTTCGCCAACCTGGACCCGCTGCAACGCCAGGAACGCCCCAACATCCCCGAACTCGATCCCTCCTTCTACGGCTTCACCGATGCCGACATGGACATCGTGTTCAACATCAACAACACCTACTTCGGCCCGGAAACCGCGTCCCTGCGTGACCTGCTGCAGATGCTGCGCGACACCTACACGCGCTCCATCGGCGCCGAGTTCACCTACATCTCGGACATGGCCGAAGTGCGCTGGCTGGAAGAGCGCCTGGAGCCGACCCGTGCCGTGCCCAGCTTCTCTTCGGACAAGAAGAAGCACATCCTGGAGCGCCTGACCGCTGCCGAAGGCCTGGAACGTTACCTCCACACCAAGTACGTCGGCCAGAAGCGCTTCTCGCTGGAAGGCGGCGAGTCCTTCATCGCCTCCCTGGATGAAACCATCCAGCGCGCCGGTGAAAAGGGCGTGCAGGAAATCGTGATCGGCATGGCCCACCGCGGTCGCCTGAACGTGTTGGTCAACATCCTGGGCAAGACCCCGCAGGAACTGTTCTCCGAGTTCGAAGGCCGTCACGCTGACGACCTGCCGGCCGGTGACGTCAAGTACCACCAGGGCTTCTCCTCGGACGTGTCCACCCCGGGCGGCCCGGTCCACCTGTCGCTGGCCTTCAACCCCTCCCACCTGGAAATCGTCAACCCGGTGGTCGAAGGTTCGGTCAAGGCCCGTATGGATCGCCGCGGCGACAAGGATGGTTCGCAAGTGCTGCCGATCCTGGTACACGGTGATGCCGCCTTCGCCGGCCAAGGCGTGGTGATGGAAACCCTGAACCTGGCCCAGACCCGTGGCTACGGCACCGGTGGTACCGTCCACATCGTCATCAACAACCAGATCGGCTTCACCACTTCCGACCCGCGCGACTCCCGTTCGACGCTGTACTGCTCGGACGTGGTCAAGATGATCGAAGCCCCGGTGCTGCACGTCAACGGCGATGATCCGGAAGCCGTCGTGTTCGCCACCCAGATCGCTGTCGACTACCGCATGAAGTTCAAGAAGGACATCGTGGTCGACATCATCTGCTTCCGCAAGCTGGGCCACAACGAGCAAGATACGCCTGCTCTGACCCAGCCGCTGATGTACAAGAAGATCGCCCAGCACCCTGGTACCCGCAAGCTGTACGCCGACAAGCTGGTCACCCAGCAGACCATCCCCGCCGATGGTGGCGAAGAGCTGGTCAAGGCCTATCGCGCCGCGATGGACGCCGGCAAGCACGCCATCGACCCGGTGCTGACCAACTTCAAGAGCAAGTACGCCGTCGACTGGCTGCCGTTCCTGAACCGCAAGTGGACCGACGCTGCCGAGACCGCCGTGCCGATGGCCGAGCTGAAGCGCCTGGCCGCCAAGATCACCACCGTGCCGGAAGGCTTCAAGGTCCACTCGCTGGTCGAGAAGGTCCTGAACGACCGCGCCACCATGGGTCGTGGCGAGATGAACCTGGACTGGGGCATGGGTGAACACCTGGCCTACGCCAGCCTGGTTTCGTCCGGCTATGCCGTGCGCCTGACCGGTCAGGATGCCGGCCGTGGCACCTTCACTCACCGTCACGCCGTGCTGCACGACCAGAACCGCGAGCGTTGGGATGCCGGTACCTTCATCCCGCTGCAGAACGTGGCTGAAAACCAGTCCACCTTCACCGTGATCGACTCGGTGCTGTCCGAAGAGGCCGTGCTGGCCTTCGAATACGGTTACTCGACCGCTGAACCGAACACCCTGACCATCTGGGAAGCCCAGTTCGGCGACTTCGCCAACGGCGCCCAGGTCGTCATGGACCAGTTCATCAGCTCCGGCGAAGTGAAGTGGGGCCGTGCCTCGGGTCTGGTGCAGATGCTGCCCCACGGCTACGAAGGCCAGGGTCCGGAACACTCCTCGGCACGTATCGAGCGTTACCTCCAGCTGTGCGCCGACAACAACATGCAGGTCGTGCAGCCCACCACCGCTGCGCAGATCTTCCACCTGCTGCGTCGCCAGATGATCCGCCTGTTCCGCAAGCCGCTGATCATCATGACGCCGAAGTCGCTGCTGCGTAACAAGGATGCCGGTTCGCCCCTGTCCGACCTGGCCAAGGGTTCGTTCCAGACCGTGATCCCGGAAGTCGATGAAACCATCGACGCCAAGAAGGTCAAGCGCATCGTCGCCTGCTCGGGCAAGGTGTACTACGACCTGGTCAACGCCCGCAAGGAACGTGGTCAGACCGATACCGCCATCATCCGCGTCGAACAGCTGTATCCGTTCCCGCACAAGGCGTTCGCGGCTGCACTGAAGCAGTTCCCGAACTTCAACGAACTGGTGTGGGCGCAGGACGAGCCGCAGAACCAGGGCGCATGGCTGCAGATCCAGCACAACATCTTCGAGAATCTCTCCGAAGGTCAGAAGCTGGCCTATGCAGGCCGCCCGGCCAGCGCCTCGCCGGCCGTCGGTTACTACGACAAGCACTACGCACAGCAAAAGGCGCTGATCGAAACCGCCTTCGCCAAGCTCAAGGGCTTTGTCCTGACCAAGTAAGCATTGTTGCGAACGGGGCGTACTGCGAGGGCAGTACGTCCCTGTTTTCATAAAACGAATCACCCGAAAATCGGAGAACCCTAATGGCTCAAATCGAAGTAAAAGTCCCGCAGTTGTCGGAATCCGTCGCAGAAGCGACCCTGTTGCAATGGCACAAGAAGGTCGGCGAACCTGTCGCCCGTGACGAAAACCTGATCGACATCGAGACCGACAAGGTCGTCCTGGAACTGCCCTCGCCGGACGCCGGCGTCATCACCCAGATCATCAAGGCTGACGGCGCTACCGTCGTGGCCGGCGAAGTCATCGCCATCCTCGACACCGACGCCTCCGCTCAGGTCGCCCCGACCGAAGTCAAGGCTGCTCCTGCTCCGCAATCGACCAACGAACCGACCCCGGTGGCTGCTCCCGAGCTGGCTTCCAAGGGCGATGTCGCCATGCCCGCCGCCGCCAAGCTGCTGGCCGACAACAACCTGTCGACCTCGCAAGTCACCGGTACCGGCAAGGATGGCCGCGTGACCAAGGGCGACGTCCTGGGCGCACTGTCGGCTCCTGCTGCGGCACCCGCTGCTGCCGCCAAGCCGGCCCTGGCTGCTGTTGCCGCACCGGTCAAGGCTGGTCTGGAAAGCCGTCCGGAACAACGCGTGCCGATGAGCCGCCTGCGTGCCCGTGTGGCAGAGCGTCTGGTGCAGTCGCAATCGACCAACGCCATCCTGACCACCTTCAACGAAATCAACATGCAGCCGGTCATCGACCTGCGCAACAAGTACAAGGACAAGTTCGAGAAGGAACACGGCGTCAAGCTGGGCTTCATGTCCTTCTTCGTCAAGGCTGTCGTGCACGCCCTGAAGAAGTACCCGATCGTCAACGCCTCGGTCGACGGTAACGACATCGTCTACCACGGCTACTTCGACATCGGCGTGGCCGTCGGTTCGCCGCGCGGCCTGGTAGTGCCCATCCTGCGTGATGCGGACCAGATGTCGATTGCCGACATCGAGAAGAAGATCGGTGAATTCGGCCAGAAGGCCAAGGACGGCAAGCTGTCCATCGAAGAACTGTCGGGCGGTACCTTCACCGTCTCCAACGGCGGTACCTTCGGTTCCATGCTGTCGACCCCGATCATCAACCCGCCGCAATCGGCGATCCTGGGCATCCACGCCACCAAGGAACGTGCAGTGGTCGAAAACGGCCAGGTCGTGGTGCGTCCGATCAACTACTTCGCGCTGTCCTATGACCACCGCATCATCGACGGCCGCGAAGCCGTCCTGTCGCTGGTCGCGATCAAGGAAGCCCTGGAAGATCCGGCGCGTCTGCTGCTGGACCTGTAATGACCGCCGGAGGGGCTACTGCGCAACCCGATCTCGCTGCTGCGATGCTCGCCGTACGACAGTACGGCTGCGCTTCTCGCAGCGACCTCGGGCTGCTCGCTACGCCCCTCCGACGGCCCACAGAGTCAACTAGGCGCTGAAAAGCTCAAAGCGTTCAGCGCTTTTTTTTATCCGCGGATAGCTTGTCCGCGACAAACAGAATTGGAAATAACATGAGCAAGAATTTTGACGTCGTCGTCATCGGTGGCGGCCCCGGCGGCTACATTGCCGCCATCCGTGCAGCGCAGCTGGGCTTCAATACCGCCTGCATCGACGAATGGAAGAACGAGAAGGGCGGCCCCGCACCGGGCGGTACCTGCACCAACGTCGGTTGCATCCCCTCCAAGGCGCTGCTGCAATCGTCCGAGCACTACGAACATGCCAACCACGGCTTCGCCGAGCATGGCATCGAAGTCAAGGGCCTGGGTCTGAACCTGGAAAAGATGCTGGGTCGCAAGAACACCGTGGTCAAGCAGAACAACGACGGCATCCTGTACCTGTTCAAGAAGAACAAGGTGTCCTTCTTCCACGGCCGCGGCTCCTTCGTCAAGGGTGATGCCAACGGCTACGAGATCAAGGTTGCCGGCGCTGCCGAAGAAACCATCATCGCCAAGCACGTCATCGTCGCTACCGGCTCCAACGCCCGCGCACTGCCGGGCGCCGAGTTCGATGAAAAGCTGATCCTCTCCAACACTGGTGCACTGGCCATCTCCGAAGTGCCCAAGAA
The DNA here is from genome assembly GCF_022627865.1 of Herbaspirillum sp. C7C2. Classification (NCBI taxonomy): domain Bacteria; kingdom Pseudomonadati; phylum Pseudomonadota; class Betaproteobacteria; order Burkholderiales; family Oxalobacteraceae; genus Herbaspirillum; species Herbaspirillum sp. C7C2. The sequence continues at coordinate 53,432 of NZ_JABXGI010000007.1, read as the reverse complement.
GCTGGGCGTGATCGGTGCCGGCGTGATCGGCCTGGAAATGGGTTCGGTCTGGCGTCGCCTGGGCGCGGAAGTGACCGTGCTGGAAGCCCTGCCGACCTTCCTGGGTGCCGTCGATGAACAGATCGCCAAGGAAGCCCAGAAGCTGCTGACCAAACAGGGCCTAGCCGTGAACCTGGGTGTGAAGATCGGTGCCATCAAGGCCGGCAAGAACAGCGTCTCCGTGGAATACACCGATGCCAAGGGTGAAGCCCACACCGGCGAATTCGACAAGCTGATCGTCTCCATCGGTCGTACCCCCAACACCATCGGCCTGAACGCCGAAGGCGTGGGGCTGAAGCTGGACGAGCGCGGCTTCATCGCCGTGGACGGCGACTGCAAGACCAACCTGCCCAATGTGTGGGCGGTGGGTGACGTGGTGCGCGGCCCGATGCTGGCCCACAAGGCCGAAGAAGAAGGCGTTGCCGTGGCCGAGCGTATCGCCGGTCAGCATGGTCACGTCAACTTCAACACCATTCCCTGGGTCATCTACACCTCGCCGGAAATTGCCTGGGTCGGCAAGACCGAGCAGCAACTGAAGGCCGACGGCGTGCAGTACAAGGCCGGTACCTTCCCGTTCCTGGCCAATGGTCGCGCCCGCGCGCTGGGCGATACCTCGGGTATGGTCAAGTTCCTGGCCGATGCCAAGACCGACGAAATCCTGGGCGTGCACATTGTTGGCCCGATGGCTTCCGAGCTGATTTCCGAAGCCGTGGTGGCCATGGAATTCCGCGCTTCGTCGGAAGACATCGCCCGCATCTGCCACGCTCACCCGTCGCTGTCCGAAGCGACCAAGGAAGCGGCCCTGGCCGTCGACAAGCGCGCATTGAACTTCTGATGCGCGATCAATGCGACAATACGCGTCGCCCGCACCTGCCACGCTCGTGTTGCACGCGTATTGAGCATTGAGATGCCAACCCAATGGGCGAGCCTGGCTCGCCCATTGTCGTTTTACAAGACCACACCATGGATGTCCGTCAATTCTACGAACAGTCGCTGTCCCAGCGCGGTTATCAATCCGACGAGGCGCAATTGCGCGCCATCGAGCGCCTGCAGCGCGCCTATGAGGAATGGGTCGCCTACAAGGCCCAGCGTGCCTCGACCTTCAAGCGCCTGATCAGCCGGCCGGCCGTGCCGCGCGGCGTCTACATGTGGGGCGGGGTGGGGCGTGGCAAATCCTTCCTGATGGACAGCTTCTATTCGGTGGTGCCTGTGGTGCGCAAGACGCGCCTGCACTTCCACGAATTCATGCGCGATGTGCATCGTCAGCTGGATGAGCTCAAGGGCATCGCCGATCCGTTGGACGAGGTCGCCAAGCGCATCGCCAAGAAATACCGCCTGATCTGCTTCGACGAATTCCATGTCTCCGACATCGCCGATGCGATGATCCTCTACAACCTGCTCAAGGGCTTGTTCGATCATGGCGTATCCTTCGTCATGACCTCCAATTACGAGCCCAGCACGCTCTATCCGGACGGCCTGCACCGCGACCGCATGCTGCCCACCATCGCACTGCTGAAGGAAAAGCTGGACGTCATGAACATCGACGCCGGCATCGATTACCGCAAGCGCGTGCTGGAACAGGTCAAGGTCTATCACACGCCCTTGAACGCCAAGACCGATGAGGAGTTGCGCAGTGCCTTCGCCGCCGTGGCCGAGGCGGCCGATGAAGATCCTCGGGTGCACATCGAGGCGCGCGAGATCCGCGCCCTGCGCCGCGCCGGCAGCGCCATCTGGTTCGATTTCGCGACCCTGTGCGGCGGCCCGCGTTCGCAGAACGACTATCTGGAGCTGGCCAGCCGTTTCCAGACCGTGATCCTCTCGGGCATCCCGCGCATGTCGGCGGCCATGTCTTCCGAGGCGCGCCGCTTCACCTGGCTGATCGACGTGTTCTACGACCACAAGGTCAAGCTGATCATGTCGGCGGCCGTAGAGCCGGACGAGCTTTATACGGTGGGGACCCTGTCCAACGAGTTCCACCGTACCGTTTCACGTATCATTGAGATGCAATCGAAGGAATACCTGGACGCGGACCGGCGCTCAATTGCCGACAGCCTCTCCTGAACATTTACCTGATGGACAAGAACCACATGCAAGGTCTTTTCGCCGATGCCAAGGGCGTCACCTCTTCCCTGTGCGGCCTGATGCTGGCGCTGGCCAGTGCCACCTGCGTGGCGCAGGCACAGGGGACGACTGCCGCCAGCCCCGAGGCGGCTTCCCCGTCGCTGCCGGTGCGAGCAGCCACGGCACCGGTGGCCGCGACACCTTCGACATCCTCGGCCACACCGGCAACCTCGGCCGCGCCCATGAGCCGCGAGCGGTTTGACGAACTGGAAGCCCGCGCACCGATTACCACGCGTTTCCCGGCCGGCACCATCAAGTCCGACGAGCAGGCGCAGAAGGCGCTGGACGAAGCCGCCGAAGACCGGCAGGCAATGGACCTGCGTTACATCCTGGACCAGCGCGCCTGCTACCCCAAGTTCCTGGTGGCGGATTGCCTGGAAGCAGCACGCGACCGCAAGCGTCTGGCTGAAAAGCGCATCAAGCAGGTGGAGTACGAGGCCAAGGTCTTCCAGCGCCAGGCGACGGTGGACGATCGTGACCGTTCTCTGGCCGATCAACGCGCCAAGGATGAGCAGGACGCCGCCCGCCGCCAGCAGGAACAGAAGGACAAGGAAGCCAGTTCCGCACGCAAGGTGGAGGAAAGCAACGCCAAGAACCGCGAGGTCCAGCAACGTATCGACCAGAACAAGGATGTACCGGCCGATTACCGCGTACGTCAGCATGAAGCCGAAGTGCGTCGTCAGCAGGCCGAGGAGGCCGCCCGCGCACCCGAGCGCGCAGCCAATGCCGCGCAACGCCAGCGGCGCATCCAGGAAGCAGAAGAGCACCGTCTGGAAGTGGAGCGCAAGAAGGCCGAGAACGAGCGCGAACGTGCCGAGCGCAAGAAGAAGCAGCAACAGGATTCGTCGACCACTGCTCCGGCAGCCAAATAACTGCTTAAGCAGGGTGGCGACCCAGCGGTACGCGCGCGTCGATTGGCGCGCGCGTGCCACTGGATTACACTAGCAAGCACATCCGTAACCAGCCAGCCATCATGACCAGTACGCATCGCGAAGATATCCAGCGCCGCATCATCGAACTTGAAGTCGAGCACCGTGATCTCGACAGCGTGATCGACATGCTCATCCGCGATGCCCGTTCCGAGGATCTGCAATTGCGACGCCTCAAGAAGCGCAAGCTGCAATTGAAGGATCACATCGCCCTGCTGAAGATGCAGCTGGTTCCCGACATCCCTGCCTGAGCGCCTGTTGCTGGCGCCGCCACCGCTGCGTGCGCCCACCGATGAGGCTCTCCCTCGAATTGCCGCGAGTGCGGCGCTACCGCTTTCTCACCACTTCGAAGTGACCGGCCGAGTCCGCGTAGAATAGCGGCTTCTTCCATTGACGTGCTGAAGCCGCAGGTAGCTGATCAAGCCTGCCTTCCCGTTTTTTCTACAGGTTTGCCGCAGTGACTGCTCCAGAAACTCCCACCGATATCGTCGATAGCAGCGCCAGCATGGTTCCCGCGGGTGACGAGGATGCGTCTCCTGGCGTACACGATGCCGAGATCGATCGCCTCTTCGGTGCCGGCGGTCCGCTGGGTGGTGCCGTGGGCAGCTACCGGCCACGCCATGCCCAGACCGAGATGGCCAAGGCCATTGCCACGGCCATTGCCGAGCAGGGAACGCTGATCGCCGAGGCCGGTACCGGGACCGGCAAGACCTTCGCCTACCTGGTCCCCGCCTTGCTGTGGGGCGGCAAGACCATCGTCTCCACCGGGACCAAGACCCTGCAGGACCAACTGTTCAACCGCGACATTCCTACCGTGCGCAAGGCGCTGCATGCGCCGGTGTCGATAGCGCTGCTGAAGGGCCGCAGCAATTACGTGTGCCATTTCCACCTGGAGCGCACGCTGCAGAATGGCCGCCTGACCGCGCGCGAGGATGTTGGCTATCTGCGCGAGATCTCCCGCTTCGTCAAATCCACCTCGTCGGGGGACAAGGCCGAACTGACCAAGGTCCCCGAGACCGCCTCCGTGTGGAACCTGGTGACCTCGACCCGCGATACCTGCTTCGGCGCCGAATGCCAGTATTACCAGGATTGCTTCGTCATGAAGGCGCGCAAGGAAGCGCAGCAGGCCGACGTGGTGGTGGTGAACCATCACCTGTTCTTCGCCGACGTCGCCCTGAAGGACAGCGGTATCGCCGAGCTGCTGCCCTCGGCCAATACGGTGATCTTCGACGAGGCGCACCAGTTGCCGGATACGGCCACGCTGTTCTTCGGCGAGACCATCTCCACCTCGCAGATCCTGGAGCTGTGCCGCGACGTGCTGGCTGAGGGCCTGAGTCATGCCCGCGACGGCGCCGACTGGGCGCGCCTGGTGGCACCGGTGGAGCGTGCCGCGCGTGACCTGCGCCTGGCGTTCCCGGAGGATTCGATCCGCCTGGCCCTGAACCAGATCGCCCCGTCCAGCGCATTCTTCCCGGCCCTCGACACGCTCAAGGATTGCATGGACGACATGATCGCCGTGCTGGACAAGCAGGCCGAGCGTGCCGAGACCATCGAACAATGCCGCGACCGCGCCAATGAGTTGCTGCGCCAGCTGGAAAACTGGGGCACGCCCGACGAAATCGCCAAGGCACAGGCGGAGGCGGCCGCCAAGGCGAGCGCTGCCGCCAAGTCTGAAGGTGAGCCTGGCGAGCCTGGCGAAGCCGGCACCGAGCCTGCCCAGAAGCCTTTCTATGTGCTGTGGATCGAGGCCTTCCAGTCGTCGCTGCAGTTGCATCGCACACCCCTGTCGATTGCGCCTATCTTCAACAAGCAGCGGGAAGGCACCCCGCGCTCATGGATCTTCACTTCGGCCACTTTGGCGGTGAAGAAGGATTTCAATCACTATGCGGCCCAGATGGGGCTGTGGAACGCGCCGGCGCAGTCCTGGCCCAGTCCCTTCAACTATGGCGAGCAGGGTCTTCTGTATGTGCCGCAGAACCTGCCGCAACCCAATTCCTACGAATACACCGACGCCGTCATCGACGCCGCGCTGCCCACCATCGAAGCTGCGGGCGGGCGCTGCTTCTTCCTGTGTACCACGCTGCGTGCCGTCAATCGTGCCGCCGAACGCTTGCGGGCGGAGTTCGAGGCGCGCGGGCACGCGTTTCCCCTGTTCGTGCAGGGCGAGGCCGGTCGGACCGAGCTGCTGGACCGTTTCCGCGCCGCTGGCAATGGCGTGCTGATCGGCAGCCAGAGTTTCTGGGAAGGCGTGGATGTACGTGGTGACGCGCTGTCGCTGGTGATCATCGACAAGCTGCCGTTCTCGCCGCCGGACGATCCGGTGCTGGCAGCGCGGATCAGCGAGATGGAAAAGCAGGGCTTGAACGGTTTCGTGCATCATCAGTTGCCGGCGGCCATCATCAATCTCAAGCAAGGTGCCGGACGCCTGATCCGGGACGAGGGGGATCGCGGGGTGCTGATGATCTGCGATCCGCGCCTGATCACCAAGAACTACGGCCGTCGCATCTGGCAGAGCCTGCCGCCGTTCAAGCGTACCCGCGAGCTGGAGGTGGTACAGGCCTTCTTCCGCGAGCAGGATGAGCGCCGGGCGGCCGCTGCAGCGGGCGAGGGCAACGGCCCGGAAGCCGGCTGAGATGGCCGACCTCACCTCCCTGGTGCCGGTACGGGCCTCCGCGCTGATGGTAGGCAAGCCGGCGCCCTGGCCGATCTACAACGAAGCCGGCAAATTGTTGCTGGCGCGCGGTACCTTGATCGACACTGCCGATCAGTTGGCTGGGCTGATCGAAAACGGTCTCTATCGCAATGCCCGCTGGATCGCCGAGCCTGATACCGAGTCGGTGCCGCTGCCGCAGGCGCGTGACGTACTGCGCCGCAAGCAAGGTGGCAAAAAGGCGGTCAAGCCCACGGCAAACGTGCGTGGCCAGGAAAGTGTGATCACGCTGGACGAGGTGCGCTGGAATATCGGTGACACCCTGTGGCTGCAGTTTGCCGACGATGCGACCCAGCGCTATGCAGTCTCGCTGGTGGGCTGCCTGCCCAATCGGAGCATCCTGGTCACCGCGCCACAGAAGGAGGGCAAGCAGCTCTTCGTGCGCGATGGCCAGCCCTTTGTGGTGCGTGCTCTGACGGGGCGTCGCGCCTATGCCTTTGCAGCCCAGTTGCTGAAGTACCAGCAGACACCGTTCGTCTACCTGCATCTTTCACTGCCCAAGGAAATACGCTCCACCGTGATCCGCCAGGCCACGCGGGTGGCGGTGGGTGCCGAAGGCTATCTGGCGCTGGACGGTGCCAATCCGCTGCCGGCCAGCGTGATCGATCTCAGCCTGGGCGGGGCCTCGCTGGTGGCGACCTCGCCGTCGGGCAAGGTGGCGGCGCAGAAGGGCGTGGTGGGGCAATTGCGCTTCGTGGCGGCCGTGGCCGACCAGCAACTGAGCCTGGACCTGCGGGTGGTGCTGCGCGCCGTCGAGGCGCTGGGCGAGGCTGATTTCCATCAGTACGGCGTGGAGTTCTCCGGCCTGAGCGTGCGCGACAAGCTGGTGCTTGCGGCCTATGTCTACCAGGAACTGAGCCAGCAGGAGTAGGGCCGCAGCAGGGTGCCAAGAATGTCGCTGGCGGGGGCTGCCCAACGCCCGGCTTCGGTTAAAATTCAGGCCATGAAAATCCTCATCAGCAACGACGACGGCTACCTCGCCCCGGGCATCAACGCCCTGGCGGAGGCACTTGCCCCCATCGCCGACATTACCGTCGTCGCGCCGGACAGCAACCGTTCCGGCAGCTCGAATTCCCTGACCCTGGATCGTCCGCTGTGGGTGGAGCAGGCCGCCAACGGCTTCTACTACCTCAATGGCACGCCATCCGATTGCGTCCACGTGGCGTTGACCGGCCTGCTCAAGGAGCGTCCGGACCTGATCGTCTCCGGCATCAACCAGGGCCAGAACATGGGCGACGATACGCTGTATTCGGGCACCGTCGCGGCGGCCACCGAGGGTTTCCTGTTCGGGATTCCATCGATCGCGTTTTCGCAATTGCACAAGGGCTGGGCCGAGCTGGATGCGGCGGCGCGCATCGCCCGCGAGATCGTGGAGCGTCGCTTCGACGCCCTGCCGCAGCCGTATCTGCTCAATGTCAATATTCCCAACCTGCCGTATGCGCAGATCAAGGGCAGCCTGGCCACGCGCCTGGGCAAGCGGCACATGTCCGAGCCGGTGCACAAGCTGACCGATCCGCATGGTCGCGACCTGTACTGGATCGGTCCGGCCGGGGCCGCTCGCGATGGCGGTGAGGGAACCGATTTCCACGCCACCGCCAATGGCTATGTCTCGATCACGCCGCTGCAGATCGACCTGACCCACGCCACCCAGCTGGACAACCTCAAGAAAGCGCTTGCATGAGCGACAAGTCCAGCCGCTTCCCGCTGAGCCTGTCCTCGGTGGTGGACAAGAAAAAGACCTCTGGCGGCGGCCGGGATCGAGATGTGGCAGGCCGGCCCCAGGCGACGACCCAGACTGCGGCCAAGAATGCCGCCCAGTCATCCCAGCGGGCCGCGCTCAAGCCGGTTCAGCAGGGGCTGGCACAGGCCCTGCGCGCGCCGCCGGTGCCACCACGGGCTCCGGTGGTTCCCGCCCAGCGTCTGCTCAGTGCCGCACCGGCGCCGCGTACGGCGATCAAGAACGTCATGACGGTGACCCAGACCAACGATTCCCACCATGCCTCGCCGCTGGCCTCGGAAGCCGTGCGCAAGGCCATGGTGGCGCGCGTGGCCAAGCAGGGCGTGGCCGATGCCAAGGTGCTGGCAGCGATGGAGGCGGTGCCGCGGCACATGTTCGTGGAGCCGGGCCTGGCCAGCCAGGCCTATATCGACGCTTCGTTGCCGATCGGCCATCACCAGACCATTTCCCAGCCCTACATCGTGGCACGGATGATCGAGATCATGCGCCAGAACCGCCACGGCGGACGCCTGGACCGCGTGCTCGAAATCGGCACCGGCTGCGGTTACCAAGCCGCAGTGCTATCGCGGGTGGCCGGCGAAGTCTATTCGATCGAGCGCATCAAGCCCCTGCATGAACTGGCCAAGACCAATCTGCGTCCATTGCGGATAGCAAATATCCGCTTGCATTACGGAGATGGTATGCTTGGCCTGCCGCAAGTGGCGCCTTTCGACGGCATCATCCTTGCCGCAGCCGGACTGGAAGTGCCGCAGGCCCTGCTGGAGCAGTTGGCCATCGGTGGCCGGCTGGTCGCCCCGGTGGGCGAACGTCAGCAAGTGCTGGAATTGATAGAACGCGTCGGCCAGCGTGATTGGCGGCGCAGTACCCTGGAACAATGCCATTTCGTGCCGTTACGGCCGGGTACGGTGTGATGCGGTCGCCCCGGCAAGGGGCGATGGTCACAGGTGGCAGGCAGCATCGGCGGATATCAGGATCCGCCAGGCATCATCGAAACAGGGAACGGGCGGCAACAAGCACAAGCATCCAAGCCGCGGATCGATGAAGAGAGCGGATGGGCAGGCAAGGGGGCCGCATTTCCCTGATGAACTTCTGGCGCTGGCTGCGTGTCAACTAGCGTCGTACAAAATCTTACGTAAGAGCATGAAGAAAATTCGTTTGGCTGTATTGGGCAGTGTCGTCAGTTTGCTGGCCGCCTGCGGCTCGACACCGAATCAGCAGCCGGCGCCCGTCGTCGACCGCACCACCAGCACCGTCAAGCCAGTGGACAATGCCGTCGTGCCACCGGCTCCGGTTCCTTCTGGGCGTGGCTATTACACGGTCAAGAAGGGCGATACCCTGTATCGCATCGCGCTGGATGTCGGGCAGAACTGGCGTGATATCGTGGCCTGGAACAACCTGACCAACCCGAACGACATCAAGGTCGACCAGGTGTTGCGGGTGGCGCCGCCTGATCGCGTCGGCGGTGCGCCGCAGACCGCTGCCGTGGTCGCGGCACCGGGCGCTGGTCTGGATGTGAGGCCGCTGGGCGCGCCGGGAGCAGCGGCGCCCGCAACGTCAGCGCCGATGGCGTCGGGCGGCAACAAGACCGGGCCGCGTGGTGACAAGCGTGCCTATTCGGACAGCGCCCTGGCCGAGCTGGAAAAGCCGGATGCAGCCCCGGCGGCGGCTCCGGTGCCTCCGGCAGTGGCCACGGCCAAGCCGGAGGCTCCGCATGCCGCCGACAAGCCGGCAGCAGCAAGCCAGCCGGCAGCCGGTGACGATGAGGGTGTGTCCTGGATGTGGCCGGCCGACGGCAAGGTGGTCGGGACCTTCGAAGGCGGCAAGAAGGGGGTCGATATTGCGGGCAAGGACGGTCAGTCGGTGCTGGCGGCCGCCGGTGGCAAGGTCATGTATGCCGGTAGCGGTATTCGTGGCTATGGCAACCTGGTGATCATCAAGCATACCAACAACCTGTTGTCGGCCTATGCCCACAACAAGACCATCCTGGTGAAGGAAGGCCAGAGCGTGACCAAGGGTCAAAAGATCGCTGAGATGGGTAAATCCGACAGCGACAGCGTCAAGTTGCACTTCGAGATCCGCCAACAGGGCAAACCTGTTGATCCCTCCAAATACTTACCGCCACGTTAGCGTATGACAAGCAATCGCCGCGATCACTTGCCAGACCAGGACCCTCGCGAAGAGGACATCGACGATCCCATTGATGAGATCGATGAACCGGAAGTGATCGATGGCGATGCCGATGCGGCCGCCGAGCAGCCCCAGGAAGCGGCACCCGCCGAGGGAGTGGACGAGCTCAAGAAGGTGCTGGCCGCCGAACTCTCCACCGACACCACCCAGCACTACCTCAACAAGATCGGCGCCAAGCCCTTGCTGACGGCCGCCGAGGAGCTGCATTTCGCCACCCTGGCCAAGCAAGGCCAGTTCGAGGCGCGCCAGAAGATGATCGAGCACAACCTGCGACTGGTGGTGTCGATCGCCAAGCACTACATCAATCGTGGCGTGGCCCTGCTGGATCTGATCGAGGAGGGCAACCTGGGCCTCATGCGCGCCATCGACAAGTTCGAACCCGAACGCGGTTTCCGTTTTTCCACCTACGCCACCTGGTGGATACGCCAGAGCATCGAGCGCGCCATCATGAACCAGGCGCGCACGGTGCGCCTGCCAGTCCACATGGTGCGCGAGCTGAACCAGATCCTGCGCGCCAAGTACCACCTGGAAGCACAGCATCGAGATGGTCGCGATGCCGGGGCGGAAGATATCGCCCATCTGGTGGGGCGGCCGGTGGAAGAGGTGCAAGACGTGCTGGCCTTGTCCGAACATGCGGCCTCGCTGGACACGCCGTTGGACAACGATCCCCAGGCCAGTCTGATGGACCTCTTGCCCAGCGCGGTGGAGGAGCATCCCGATACCCGTGCCGAAAGCCAGGAAACCGCTTTGCTGATCCGGGAGTGGCTGAAGAGCCTGTCGGAAAAGCAGCGGGTGGTCGTGGCCCGTCGTTTCGGCCTGGATAACGACGATCCCTCGACCCTGGAACAGCTCGCCGGCGAGATGGGCATCACCCGGGAGCGCGTGCGCCAGGTGCAGCAGGAGGCACTGGTCAAGCTCAAGCGGCTGCTGACTTCGCGCGGAGTGGGACGGGACGCCCTGTTCTGAGTCGACCTGCGGGGCGTGGCTCATCTGCGCTCCTGCTGAATTTTCGCTGATTTCTTTCGATTTCCTTCATCCAGCCGTGTCCGGATGTGCGACGCGCTTCCCTCCCGGTCCCGGATCGCGGACAATACCGCTTTTGTTTTCGGCCGCGGACTTCGGTCCCACCCAGTGGTTTCCCTCATGCAACAAGACATCATCATTGAAATCAAGTCGCTCGATATGGACGGGCGCGGCGTTGGTCATCTCGAAAACGAGGATGGCACGCAAGGCAAGGTCATCTTCGTCGAAGGTGCGCTGCCCGGCGAGCGGGTCAGTTTCCAGTCCTATCGCAAGAAACCGAAGTGGGAAGCCGGCGAGATGACCGCGCTGCACCGTGAGTCCTCGCTGCGGGTCAAGCCGCGCTGCGACTATTTCGGCACGTGCGGTGGCTGCGCCATGCAGCATCTGGAGCCTTCGGCCCAGGTTGCCATGAAGCAGCGCGTGCTGGAAGACAATCTCTGGCATCTGGGCAAGACCAAGGCAGAGGTCATGTTGCGGCCCATCTATGGTCCGACCTGGGGTTACCGTTACCGCGCCCGTATTTCGGTGCGCCATGTGGCCAAGAAGGGCGGGGTGCTGGTGGGCTTCCACGAAAAGCGCTCTTCCTTCATCGCCGATATGAAGACCTGCGAGATCCTGCCCCCGAATGTCTCGGCCATGCTGGTGCCGCTGCGTGAGCTGGTGGCCGCGCTGACCATCCGCGACCGGATGCCGCAGATCGAACTGGCGGTGGGCGAGGGTGATGATGGCAACAAGGTTACCGTACTGGTGTTGCGCATCATGGAGGCCCTGGCCCCGGCCGACGAGGTCTTGCTGAAGGCCTTCGCCGACCAGTACCGGATCGAATGGTGGTTGCAGACCAAGGGGCCGGACACGGCCGCGCCGTACTACCCGGCCCAGTCGAAGTTGCAGTACACGCTGCCGGAATTCGGCATCCGCATGCCCTTCAAGCCTACCGATTTCACCCAGGTCAACCATCAGATCAACCGCGTGCTGGTGGCGCGTGCGCTGCGCCTGCTGGATGTACAGCCGCAAGACCGCGTGGCCGACCTGTTCTGTGGGCTGGGCAACTTCACGCTGCCGATCGCCACGCTGGCGCGTGAGGTGGTGGGTATCGAGGGCAGCACGGCCTTGACCGAGCGCGCCCTGGACAATGCCAAGGTCAATGGTGTGGATGCCAAGACCAGCTTCTACTGCCGCAATCTCTTCGAGGCCAAGCCCGAGGATTTCGTGGCCCTGGGCAAGTTCGACCGCATGCTGATCGACCCGCCGCGAGAAGGTGCCATGGAAGTCTGCAAGGCCCTGGTGGAGTTGCCGCCGGAGCAACAGCACCTCAAGCCCAAGCGTATCGTCTATGTCTCCTGCAATCCCGCTACCCTTGCGCGCGATGCCGGAATGCTGGTCCATCTCGGCGGTTATTCACTCAAGTATGCGGGCGTGGTGAACATGTTCCCGCATACCGCCCACGTCGAGTCGATCGCGGTGTTCGACCTGCCGGAGTAAGGCCGGGGTCGGTTGATCCGGCGTACCAATGAAAAAGCCGGCTTGCGCCGGCTTTTTTGTTGCTCAGGATGCAAGAGGCATCGTTTGTCAGTCGCGGTTACCGCCCACGATACCCAGGATCGACAGCAGGTTGGCGAAGACGTTGTACACGTCCAGGTAGATCGCCAGCGTGGCGGAGATGTAATTGGTTTCGCCGCCGTTGACCACCTGTTGCACGTCAAACAGGATGTAGGCCGAGAAGATGGCGATGGCCACCACCGAAATGGTCAGTTGCAGCGCTGGCAAGTGCAGGAACATGTTGGCCAGCGAGGCGACCAGGATCACCAGCACGCCCGCGAACAGGAATTTCCCCAGGCCCGAGAAATCACGCTTGGAAACGGTGGCGATGGTGGCCATGCCGCAGAAGATGATCGCGGTGCCGCCGAAGGCGGTCATGATCAGCCCGGCGCCGTTGGAAAAGCCCAGCGTGAACTCGATCAGGCGCGACAGCATCAGGCCCATGAAGAAGGTGAAGCCCAGCAAGAAGGCCACGCCCCAGCCGGAATTCTTGGTCTTCTCGATGGCGTAGAAGAAGCCGAAGGCGATCGCCAGGAACAGCACGAAGCCGATCATCGGGCTGGCGGCAAAGAGGTTCAGGTGCATCTGCACGCCCAGCCAAGCGCCCAGCACGGTCGGGATCATCGACAGCGCCAGCAGCCAGTAGGTGTTGCGCAGCACGCGGTTGCGGGTGGCCAGGCTCGTGGTCGAGTGGCCGAAGGTCGTGTCCAGTTGGTTCATGTGTCCTCCGAAGCGTTGAATGCGAGCCAGAGAATAACACGGCGGCTCGTTGTTAAGACAAGTCTTCCCTCCTCATGGTTCGCGCCCACTTTGCTGACTTGTTCTGCCACTTGAACCGACAAGCAATGCCCCACTGCAGTGCACGCCGTGAAAGATGTGTGCCAGACATCTCAAAGGAGGTGAATTGACATGATATCTGATGGTTTCATGCTAAAATACAAGGTTCATTGAATTATCAATTCTTGGCTTTAAGCCATTATTTTTATTGGAGTTTTTCTCATGGCAATTGAACGCACCCTGTCGATTATCAAGCCCGACGCCGTCGCCAAGAACGTGATCGGCCAGATCTACACCCGTTTCGAAAACGCTGGCCTGAAGGTCATCGCTGCCCGTATGGCACAACTGTCGCGCGCCGAGGCGGAAGGCTTCTACGCCGTGCACCGCGAGCGTCCTTTCTTCAAGGATCTGGTGGACTTCATGGTTTCCGGTCCGGTCATGATCCAGGTGCTGGAAGGCGAAGGCGCGATCCTGAAGAACCGCGACCTGATGGGCGCTACCGATCCGAAGAAGGCTGACAAGGGCACCATCCGCGCCGACTTCGCCGACTCCATCGATGCCAACGCCGTGCACGGTTCGGACGCTGAAGAAACCGCCAAGGGCGAAATCGCCTATTTCTTCCCGGCGCTGAACGTCTATTCGCGTTAATCTGTTCCTGTTTTCCATCGGTCTTCCGGATCGGAGCGGAAACCGGCGCTGCAATTCCTGTCGCGTCTTTCCGTCCTGGTCCCGACCGCAAGCATCATGACTACAGCTCTCACCAATCTGCTGGATATGGATCCCGCGCAACTCGTCGCCTACTGCGGCGAGTTGGGTGAGAAGCCGTTTCGTGCCAAGCAGTTGCAGCGTTGGATACACCAGTTCGGGGTGTCTGATTTCGATCAGATGACCGATCTGGCCAAATCGCTGCGCGACAAATTGAAGACCCGCGCCGAAGTGCGTGCGCCGGCCATCATCAGTGACCATACCTCCACCGACGGTACACGCAAGTGGCTGGTCGACGTGGGCCAGGGCAATGCGGTGGAAACCGTGTTCATTCCTGAAGAAAACCGCGGCACGCTGTGCGTTTCCACGCAGGCGGGCTGTGCCGTGAATTGCCGTTTCTGCTCGACCGGCAAGCAGGGCTTCAACCGCAATCTGACCGTTGCCGAGATCATCGGCCAGCTGTGGATGGCGGAATTCGAATTACGCAAGACCAAGGGTATCGAGGGCGGTCCCAAGGGCGAGCGCCAGATTACCAACGTGGTGATGATGGGCATGGGCGAGCCGCTGCTCAACTTCGAGCCGACCGTGACCGCCTTGCGCCTGATGCTGGACGACAATGCCTATGGCCTGTCGCGCCGTCGCGTGACCTTGTCCACCAGCGGCGTGGTGCCGATGATCGACAAGCTGTCCCAGGAGTGCCCAGTGGCGCTGGCGGTGTCGCTGCATGCCTCCAACGACGCGCTGCGCGATTCGCTGATCCCGCTGAACCGCAAGCACCCCCTGCGCGAGCTGATGCTGGCATGCAAGCGCTATCTCGAATTCGCGCCGCGTGACTTCATCACCTTCGAGTATTGCATGCTTGATGGCGTCAATGACACCGACACCCATGCCCGCGAACTGGTCGCGCTGGTGAAGGAAGGCGAGACGGCCATCCCCTGCAAGTTCAACCTGATCCCCTTCAATCCCTTCCCCGAGTCGGGCCTGAAGCGTTCCCACAATCCCCGCATCAAGGCGTTCGCGCAAATCCTGATGGATGCCGGTATCGTGACCACCATCCGCAAGACGCGTGGTGACGACATCGACGCTGCCTGCGGGCAGTTGGCCGGTGAGGTCAAGGACCGCACCCGGGTGCAGGAGCGCATGCAGAAGATGGCGGAGTATCAGGACAAGTACGGCCGTGATTTCGGCCGCATCGTGGAGATCTCCGGGTGACGGCAAGGGGCCTGGATACCCTGGCTGGTTGCGCATCACCAGCCCTTGCCGTGGTGGCGAGGGCAGATGCACCTCTTTTTTTCGAATCCGTTGCAGGGGCGTCGATGTTGCGCTGGGGCGCAAGCATCGCACGTCCTTTTTGTGTTCTTGTTGAAATGATTGCGTGTGCTGCCGCTGAGCGGCAGGGCATGCTGAAGTGGTCGAAATTCCCGGGAGGGGCGCGACGCGGGTCGCGCAGGGACGCTCCAGAAGAATCCGGCCAGGGCCGGTTAAAAAAAGCTTTTCCATGTGGAGCATTTGATGAGTGATCAACAAATGAACGAAATGTCGTCGCAACAACCGCAGGATGCAGGTCAATCGTCCCAGGCCGTCCTCTTGCCGGGTGCCATGCTGGCCGCAGCACGCCAGAAGAAGGGCTGGTCGGTGGAGCAGGTGGCCAGCCTGGTCAAGCTGGCGCCGCGCCAGATCCAGGCCATCGAGGCCGACAATTACGCCGCCCTGCCTGGCCTGGCCGTGGCGCGGGGCTTCGTGCGCAGCTATGCCAAGGTGCTGGGGCTGGACGCCAATGCCTTGACCGCTGCCATGCCGCAGGAGTCGGCCGTGGCGCAGCGCGATCACATCGTGCCGCAGCATTCGCTGTCCACGCCTTTCTCGGAAGGACCGTTGCCGGCCATGATGATGAGCACCCGCGGCAATAGCTCGGCCTTGCCCATCCTGGCGGGCGTGATCGTGGTCGCCTTGCTGGCCGGTGCGGCTGCGGTGCGCTGGACCGATCTGGGGGCAGCCGTGCCGCAACTGGCCTGGTTGAAGTCGCACAAGAGCGAAGCGTCGGCCCCGGAAGCGGCGCAGAACGCTGAAGCCGTCTCTTCCGATACACCGGTCAATGCCCGTGTCGATACGATTGTCGAGCCGACCGGAAATGAGGCGGCCAAGGAATCATCGGCTGCTGCCACCGCAACGCCCGCGCCCGCTCCGGTAGCGTCCGTCGCTGCTCCTGTGGAGGCGGCGACTCCGGCCGCTGCGCAACCGGCTTCGACCGTGACGGCGGCGCCTGCTTCGGCCACATCGTCCTCATCGTCTTCATCGTCTTCATCGCCCTCGTCGTCTGCCCAGATGGCCGCGACCACTGTTCCCAGTGGCCTGAACATCGTCAACAGCAAGGACCTGCTGCGTCTGACCTTCCGCGAGGACTCCTGGGTCGAGATCCGTCGTGCCGACAAGAGCACCGTGATTTCGCGCCTGCTCAAGGCTGGCACCACCGAAACCTTCGACGTCTCCGACGCCACGACCCTGATCATCGGCAATGCCTCCGGCGTCGACGCCACCTTGCGCGGCCAGCCGCTGAACCTGAAATCCCCGGGCGGCAGCAACGTCGCACGGCTGAACCTGAACTGAACCGTCTGCCTATCATGTCTTCCTCCCCGATCGCTTCCGGGCCGCTGGCCCGCCGCAACAGCCGCCGCGTGATCATCAGCCACGGTGCGCGGGAGATCGTTGTCGGCGGTGGTGCGCCGGTGATGGTGCAATCCATGACCAACACCGATACCGCCGACGCCATCGGGACGGCGATCCAGATCAAGGACCTGGCCCGCGCCGGTTCCGAAATAGTCCGGCTGACCGTCAATACGCCCGAAGCGGCGGCAGCGGTGCCGGCCATTCGCGAGCAACTCGACCGCATGGGCGTGGATGTGCCGCTGGTGGGCGATTTCCACTACAACGGCCACACCCTGTTGACCGACTATCCCGAGTGTGCCCAGGCGCTCTCCAAGTACCGCATCAATCCCGGCAACGTCGGCAAGGGTGCCAAGCGCGACACCCAGTTCGCCCAGATGATCGAAGTGGCCTGCAAGTATGGCAAGCCGGTGCGCATCGGCGTCAACTGGGGCAGCCTGGACCAGGCGCTGCTGGCGCGCATCATGGATGAGAACGCCGGGCGTGCCGAACCTTGGTCGGCGCAGGCGGTGATGTACGAAGCACTGGTCACCTCGGCCATCGAAAACGCCCAGCGTGCAGAAGAGCTGGGCATGGCCGGCGACAAGATCATCCTGTCCTGCAAGGTCTCCGGTGTGCAGGACCTGATCGCGGTCTATCGCGAACTGGCACGCCGTTGCGACTATCCCTTGCACCTGGGTCTGACCGAGGCCGGCATGGGCAGCAAGGGCATCGTGGCCTCCACTGCCGCGCTGTCGGTGCTGCTGCAGGAAGGCATCGGCGACACCATCCGTATTTCGCTCACCCCCGAACCGGGCGGCGACCGTACCAAGGAAGTGGTGGTCGGCCAGGAAATCCTGCAGACCATGGGCCTGCGCAAGTTCACCCCGATGGTGATCGCCTGCCCCGGTTGCGGTCGTACCACCTCCACCGTGTTCCAGGACCTGGCAGACAAGATCCAGACCTTCCTGCGCGAGCAGATGCCGGTGTGGAAGGGCAAGTACCCTGGCGTGGAAGCCATGAATGTGGCCGTGATGGGTTGCATCGTCAACGGCCCGGGTGAGTCCAAGCACGCCAATATCGGCATCAGCCTGCCTGGCACCGGCGAATCCCCGGCGGCACCGGTGTTCATCGATGGGGAAAAGAAGATGACCCTGCGCGGCGAACGCATCGCCGAGGAATTCCAGAATGTGGTGCTGCAATACGTCGAATCACACTATGGCCAGGGCAGCCATGCCTGATTGAGCTGCAGGATTGGGCTGCAGCTTGGGCCGCCCAGCGTGGCTGGAGGCGGCAGGCCATGCGTTACACTTGCCCACTTGCGCTGGACCGCTCGCATGAATGATGCGACAGGTGACAGCTTCCAGAATTGAAGTTTCAAGACAACACTCTCCGGTATTCGGTATGTCAGAACAAAAGAAAGTCGAAAAAATCGTTGGCGTCAAAGGGATGAACGACATCCTGCCCGCCGATGCGCCCTTGTGGGAGCTGTTCGAGAACACCGTGCAATCGGTGCTCAAGAGCTATGGTTTCCAGCAGATCCGCACCCCTATCGTCGAACCGACCGCGCTGTTCGCACGCGGCCTGGGCGAGGTGACCGATATCGTCGAGAAGGAAATGTATTCCTTCACCGACTCCATGAACGGCGACAACCTGACCCTGCGTCCGGAAAACACCGCCGGCGTGGTGCGTGCCGCCCTTGAGCACAACCTGACCTATGACGGCCCAAAGCGCCTGTGGTACGTCGGCCCCATGTTCCGCCACGAGCGTCCGCAGCGCGGTCGTTATCGCCAGTTCCACCAGGTCGGAGCGGAGGCGGTCGGCTTCAGCGGCCCGGATATCGATGCCGAACTGATCATGATGTGCCAGCGCCTGTGGGATGACCTCGGCCTGTCCGACATCCGCCTGGAGCTGAACTCGATCGGCAACGCCGAAGAGCGCAACAAGCACCGTGCCGACCTGATCGCCTATTTCGAGCAGCACAAGGACCTGCTGGACACCGACGCCCAGCGCCGCCTGCACGCCAATCCGCTGCGCATCCTCGACACCAAGAATCCGACCATGCAGGAAATGGTCAACGCCGCCCCCAAGCTGCTCGACTACCTGGGCGAGGAGTCCCGCGCGCACTTCGAAGGCGTACAGAAGATCCTGCGCCACAACAACATTCCGTTCACCATCAATCCGCGCCTGGTGCGCGGCATGGACTACTACAACCGTACCGTGTTCGAGTGGGTCACCGACCAGCTGGGCTCGCAAGGCACGGTCTGTGGCGGCGGCCGCTACGACCCGCTGATCGAAATGTTCGGCGGCAAGCCGACGCCGGCCTGCGGTTTTGCCATGGGCGTGGAGCGCCTGCTGGAGCTGATGAAGGCCAACGGCGAGCAATATGCGCCCAACCAGTGCGATGTCTATCTGGTTCACCAGGGTGATGATGCCCAGCTGCAATCTTTCGTCCTGGCGGAACGTTTGCGGACTGCCGGGCTCGATGTTGTGCTACATTGCGCATCGTCCAATGGTGGTGGTTCGTTCAAGGCGCAGATGAAGCGCGCCGACGCCAGCGGCGCCGCCTTCGCCATCATCATCGGCGAGGACGAGCTCAAGGCAGGCACTGCCACCGTCAAGCACATGCGCGAAGGCAACGCCGAGGAAGGGCGCGCCAACCAGAGCAACATGGCATTCGATGCCGTGGTCGACTACATCGTGGAGCAGATCGTCGGCGACCACGACCACGATCATGATCACGTGCACTACCACCCCTGAGCAAGCGTCATCCGTCAACACAGTTTTCTAATCGCAGAGTTACATGGCATACGATCTCGAAGAACAAGAACAGCTTGATTCCATCAAGGCCTGGTGGGCGAAGTACGGCAACCTGGTGACCTGGGCGCTGATCATCGCACTGGCCGCCTATGCAGCCTGGACGGGCTGGAACACCTACCAGGCCCGCCAGTCCGGACAGGCCTCGGTGTTGTACGAAGAGCAGCAGAAGTCGTTCGCCGCCAAGGACAATGCCAAGGTGCAGCGCGCTGCCAGCGACATCCAGGACAAGTTCAGCGGCACGGCCTACGCCGAGATGAGCGCCCTGGTGGCTGCCCGTTCGGCCTTCGATGCCAATGACATCGAGACCGCCAAGAAGCAGTTGCAATGGGTGATCGATCACGGTCGCGGCAAGGAATACAAAGCTATCGCCGCAGTGCGTCTGGCTGGCGTGCTGCTGGATGCGAAGTCCTATGATGAAGCCTTGAAGCTGCTCTCCGGCGACTATCCGGCCCAGTTTGCCGGTGCCATCGCCGACCGCAAGGGTGATGTGCTGCTGGCCCAGGGCAAGCGCGATGAAGCGCGCACCGCCTACAAGCTGGCCCTGGAAAAGAGCGACGCCAAGGATCCCGGTCGCCAGCTCATCCAGATCAAGCTGGACGCCATCGGCGGCGAAGCGCCCAAGGCCTGATCGGCTGACTGATATCGCGCCGGCATGAGGTCCGTCACGGCGGGCGTCGTGCCTGCCGCCCGGGTTGCGGAGAGCATCCCGGGAATTGAACCGCAATCCCACCGCGAATCCATTCATCGCTTAGAGGAAACAGAATATGCGTAGTGTGACAGCCACCGCTGCCCAGGCAACATCCTTTGCTCGTTCCCCTCGCACCGGTAAGCTGGTGCTGAAGCTGGCTGCGGTTGCAGCCGTGGTTACCTTGTCCGGCTGCTCGCTGTTTTCCAGCAAGAAGGATCCGAATCCGCCGGCACCGCTGGTCGAATTCACGCAGAAACTGCGCGTACAGACCGCCTGGTCGGTCTCGGTGGGCAAATCCGGCAGCTTCCAGTTCAGCCCGGCCTACGCCGCCGGCAGCATCTTTGCCGCTGCCAATGATGGCAGCGTGGTCCGCATCAACGCCCAGAACGGCCAGACCCTGTGGCGCAGCCGTACCGACATGGACCTGACCGCCGGTGTCGGCACCGATGGCAGCACCGTGGTGGTGGTGGGCCAGAAGGGCCGTATCCAGGCTTTCGATGCTGCTTCCGGCAAGCCTACCTGGAACGCCCAGGCGCCCAGCGAGGTGCTATCCTCGCCGGCAGTGGGTGAAGGTCTGGTGGTCATCCGCAGCATCGACAACCGCGTGACGGCGTATGATGCCGACAATGGCAGCCAGCGCTGGATGGTCCAGCGCAACGTGCCCTCGCTGACGCTGCGCAATGCGCCGGGCATCGCGATCGGTTCGCAGACTGCCTTCGTGGCGCTGCCAGGTGGCCGTCTGTCGGCCCTGGCTCTGAATAACGGCGGTCCGCGCTGGGAAGTGCCGGTCGGCGATCCGCGCGGCACCACCGAGCTGGAGCGTATTTCCGATGTGTCCGGTGTGCCGGCGCTGGGTTCGCGTGATATCTGCGCCGCGTCCTACCAGGGCCGTATCGGTTGCTTCGACTTGTTGAATGGCAATGTGCGCTGGATCAAGGAGTTCTCCAGTGACGTCGGCGTCAATCTGGACGATGCCTATGTCTATGCCGCCGATATCGGCGGTGCCGTCACCGAATTCGCCCGCGATACCGGTGCCGTCATCTGGCGTAACGATCGTCTGAAGAATCGCATGCTGTCGGCCCCGATCGCCGTGGGCAAGGCGGTGGCAGTGGCTGACTACCAGGGCTATATTCACTTCCTGTCGCGTGAAGATGGTGCCTTCGTGGCGCGTCTGTCCACCGACGGAAGCGCAATCCAGGCGCCCCCGGTCTCGACCGGATCGTCTGTTGTTTTCCAAACCAAATCAGGAACAGTGGTCTCCGTCGTCGCTGAATAAGTGACGAACGACCCTTAAAGAAAAGAAATGAAACCGGTAATTGCACTTGTAGGCCGTCCCAACGTCGGCAAATCGACGTTGTTCAACAGGCTCACCCGCAGCCGCGATGCGCTGGTGGCGGACCTGCCCGGCCTGACGCGCGATCGTCACTACGGCGAAGGCCGGGTCGGCGAACGTCCGTTCCTGGTGATCGATACCGGTGGCTTCGAACCCGTCGCCAAGGACGGGATCATGTATGAAATGGCCAAGCAGACCAAGCAGGCCGTGGTCGAGGCCGATGTCGTGGTCTTCATCGTCGACGGCCGCCAGGGGCTTACGCCGCACGACAAGACCATCACCGACTTCCTGCGCAAATGTGGACGTTCGGTGATGCTGGTGGTCAACAAGTCCGAAGGCATGAAGTACACCTCGGTCACGGCCGATTTCTACGAACTGGGCATGGGCGATCCTTACGTGATCTCCGCTGCCCATGGTGACGGCGTGGCCGATCTGGTGGAGGAAGCACTGGACCAGATCGAAGCCCAGCGCGCCCAGGAGCCGGAGCCGGAAGAGGCTGCCGTGCGCGGCACCAAGATCGCCATCGTCGGCCGCCCCAACGTCGGCAAGTCGACCCTGGTCAATACCTTGCTGGGCGAAGAGCGTGTGATCGCCTTCGACATGCCCGGCACCACCCGTGACTCGATCGAGATCCCATTCGAGCGCGAAGGCCGTCACTACACCCTGATCGACACCGCAGGCATCCGCCGCCGCGGCAAGGTGTTCGAAGCCATCGAGAAGTTTTCGGTGGTCAAGACCCTGAAATCGATTTCAGACGCCAACGTCGTGCTGCTGCTGCTGGACGCCCAGCAGGACATCTCCGAACAGGACGCCCACATTGCCGGCTTCGTGCTGGAGTCGGGCAGGGCGCTGGTGGTCGGGGTGAACAAATGGGATGGCATGCAGAGTGACCAGCGCGACCAGATCAAGATGGATCTGGAGCGCAAGCTCAATTTCCTGTCCTTCGCCAAATTCCACTTCATCTCGGCGCTGAAGTCGACCGGCATCGGCCCGCTGATGAAATCCATCGATTCGGCCTACGCCGCCGCCATGGCCAAGCTGAGCACGCCGCGCCTGACCCGTGCGCTGGAAGAGGCGCTGGAGCACCAGCAGCCGCGTCGCAAGGGTTCGATCCGTCCCAAGCTGCGCTATGCGCACCAGGGTGGTCAGAACCCGCCGGTGGTGGTGATCCACGGCAATGCCCTGGAAGCCATCGACGACAACTATAAGAGATATCTGGAAAAGCACTTCCGGGAAACTTTCTCTCTGGTGGGCACTCCACTGCGTATCGAGTTCAAGTCGGGCAAGAATCCTTTCATCCGGCAGGAAAAATAAATCGTAAACCTGCTATTCGATCAATGTTTTTGGCGTTGGAGCGAAAATCGTTTAAATTGAATAGCATAAAGTTGGTAAAGCACTTGATATTCTTTGAAGTGCCTCCAAGTCCTAATCACAACAACACCGTGGAGCTGCCATGAGCAACAAAGGGCAATTGTTACAAGACCCATTCCTGAACGCATTGAGAAAAGAGCACGTTCCCGTCTCTATCTATCTGGTCAACGGCATCAAGCTGCAAGGCCATGTGGAATCTTTCGATCAATACGTGGTCCTGCTGCGCAACACCGTTACGCAAATGGTTTACAAACACGCCATCTCCACCGTCGTGCCTGCACGTGCGGTCAACCTCAGTCTCGAATCCTCGTCCGACGAATAATGGTCTACCTGGCCGGCTTGACGCCGTGGGCATTCTGACATGCGTGCCGCGTTAGTCGGCTTGGACTTCGGCAAGAACGACTTCGCCGCAAGTCTGGATGAGCTCTTCCTTTTGGCCAAATCGGCTGGTGCAGAACCGGTGATCACCATCACCGGTCGTCGCGCCAGCCCGGATGCCGCTCTCTTCGTTGGTACCGGCAAGGCACAGGAAATCGCCGACGCCGTCGCCGACCTCCAGCTCGAACTGGTCATCTTCAACCATGCCCTGTCACCGGCCCAGCAACGCAACCTGGAGCGGGTGCTCAAGGTCCGTGTGCTCGACCGTACCAGCCTGATCCTTGATATCTTTGCGCAGCGCGCCAAGAGCCACGAGGGCAAGGTGCAGGTCGAACTGGCCCAGCTACAGCATCTCTCGACCCGTCTCATTCGCGGCTGGACCCACCTGGAACGGCAAAAGGGCGGTATCGGCCTGCGCGGTCCCGGTGAAACCCAGCTGGAAACCGACCGCCGCCTCCTGGGCGAGCGCGTCAAGGCGCTGCGCGCCGTGCTGGCCAAGCTGCGTCGGCAGCATGCCACCCAGCGTCGTGCGCGTGGGCGCAGCGAAACCTTCTCGGTCTCGCTGGTGGGTTATACCAACGCCGGCAAGTCGACCATCTTCAATGCCATGGCCAAGGCGGGCGTGTATGCCGCCAACCAGCTTTTTGCCACGCTGGACACGACCTCACGTCGCGTCTACCTGGGCGAGGTGGGACACGTGGTCATTTCCGACACCGTCGGCTTCATCCGCGAACTGCCGCACCAACTGGTGGAAGCCTTCCGTGCCACGCTGGAAGA
Source organism: Herbaspirillum sp. C7C2 (assembly GCF_022627865.1). Lineage (NCBI taxonomy): Bacteria > Pseudomonadati > Pseudomonadota > Betaproteobacteria > Burkholderiales > Oxalobacteraceae > Herbaspirillum > Herbaspirillum sp. C7C2. The sequence goes on along the minus strand of NZ_JABXGI010000007.1, from coordinate 29,654 downwards.
AACCATCCATGCCGACCTGCTGCTGCACGTCGTGGATGCCGCCAGCCCGGTGCGGATGGAGCAGATCGACGAGGTCAACCTGGTCTTGAAGGAAATCGGCGCTGACCACGTGCCCCAGATCCTGGTCTGGAACAAGATCGACGCTGCCGGCCTGGAACCGGCGGTCGAGTATGACGAGTATGGTAAAATCCAGCGGGTTTTCGTCAGTGCCAAGTCTGGTGCTGGCCTGGATCTGCTGCGCGAAGCGATCGCCGCTTCGCTCAAGGCCGCCTTGGAGGCCAGGGGTCGCAGCCGTTCCACGCCAGTCGATTCCGTAGACATGCACGCCTGAGCCGTTCGAGGGGACGGCCTTTCGCACGTTCCCGGCGCGCATTCCTCCTTGATTCTCTTAATCCATCACTTCAGACGGATCGCAAACGCATGCTTGTGTCTTTATTCAGGAAAATCGGTGTCAAGTTTTCGTTGAACGACCCCCAATGGGGACGTGGTTCGCAAAACGACAACCGCGAGAATCAGAATAACGGAAGTAACGGCGACAAACGGCCCGAAAAACCGTCCGGCAACAACGACGGTCCGCCCGACCTCGACCAGCTCTGGCGCGACTTCAACCAGCGCGTCGCCGGCCTGCTCGGCCGCAAGGGTGGTGGTGGCTCCGATGGCGGTAACGGTGGCGGCGGCTTCAATCGCGGCGACGTCAAGGGCGCCGGCATCGGTGTGGGCGTCATCGCCGTCATCGTCGCCTTCCTCTGGCTGGCCAGTGGCTTCTTCATCGTGCAGGAAGGCCAGACCGCCGTGGTCACCACCTTCGGCCGCTACAGCCACACCACGCTGCCGGGCTTCAACTGGCGCTGGCCTTACCCCATCCAGGGCCATGAAATCGTCAACATGTCCCAGGTGCGTACCGCCGAGATCGGCTACCGCGGCAGCGTGCGCAACAAGCAGCTGAAAGAATCCCTGATGCTCACCGATGATGAAAACATCATCGACATCCAGTTCGCCGTCCAGTACAAGCTCAAGAATGCCGCCGAATGGCTGTTCAACAACCGCGATCCGGACGATTCCGTGCGCCAGGTCGCTGAAACCGCCATCCGCGAAATCGTCGGTCGCAGCAAGATGGATTTCGTCCTCTACGAAGGCCGTGAAAAGGTCGCGCTGGACGTGAGCCAGCGCATGCAGCAGATCCTGGATCGCTACAAGTCCGGTGTGCAGATCACCAACGTCACCATGCAAGGCGTGCAACCGCCCGAACAGGTACAGGCTGCCTTCGACGACGCCGTCAAGGCCGGTCAGGACCGTGAGCGCCTCAAGAACGAAGGCCAGGCCTATGCCAACGACGTGATCCCGCGCGCCTCCGGTGCCGCCTCGCGTCTGCTGGAAGAAGCTGAAGCCTACCGCTCCCGCGTGGTGGCCAATGCCGAAGGTGATGCCTCGCGCTTCACCCAGGTGCAGGAAGCCTATGCCAAGGCCCCGGCCGTCACCCGCGACCGCATGTACATCGAGACCATGCAGCAGATCTTCGCCAATACCACCAAGGTCATGGTCGACGCCAAATCAGGCAGCAATCTTCTGTACCTGCCGCTGGACAAGCTGATCCAGCAAAGCGGCAGCGACGCGGCTCCGGCCGCCGGCAAGCAGCAGGCGCCCGCGGCCAGCCAACCGTCGCTGGGCGCAGCGTCCTCCAATTCGACTGCAGGAAACGACACTGTGTATTCTTCCGAGCTGATGCGTGATACCAGAAACCGCGATCCCCGTGAGTCGCGTGAAAGGGAGGTGCGCTGATGGGCCGCCTCGTCACTTCCGTCATCGTCGCCGTCGTCGCGATCTGGCTGGCCTCTTCCACCATCTTCGTGGTGGACCAGCGTTCTTCGGCCATCGTCTTCGCCCTGGGCGAAGTCAAGCAGGTCATCAACGAGCCTGGCCTGCACTTCAAGCTGCCGCCGCCGTTCCAGAACGTGATGTACCTGGACAAGCGCATCCAGACCCTGGATACCCCGGACGCCGACCGTTTCATCACGGCTGAAAAGATGAACGTGCTGGTCGATGCCTACGTCAAGTGGCGCATCGTCGATCCGCGCCTGTACTTCGTCAGCTTCGGCGCTGACGAGCGTCGCACCCAGGACCGCCTGTCGCAGATCGTCAAGGCCGCGCTGAACGATGAAATCACCAAGCGCACCGTGCGCGAAGTCATCTCCAGCCAGCGCAACAACGTCATGGATGCCATCCAGGCCCGCGTGGCCAACGAGGCCAAGCAGATCGGCGTGGAAGTCATCGATGTGCGTCTGCGTCGCGTGGACTACGTGGACCAGATCAACGCCTCGGTGTTCGAGCGCATGAAGTCCGAACGCGTGCGCGTAGCCAACGAACTGCGTTCCACCGGTGCAGCCGAATCGGAAAAGATCCGCGCCGATGCCGACCGCCAGCGCGTGGTGATCCTGGCCGAAGCCTATCGTGAATCCGAAAAGATTCGCGGTGCCGGCGACGCCAAGGCCTCCCAGATCTATGCCCAGGCTTTCAGCCAGAATGCCGATTTCTACAAGTTCTATCGCAGCCTGGAGGCTTACCGCGCCAGCTTCAAGAACCGTCACGATCTGATGGTGGTAGACCCGAGCTCGGAGTTCTTCAAATACTTCAAGGGTGTGGGTGGCAACACCACCAGCGCTGCAAAGAAGTAAAAATCCGCCGAACAGGCGATAATGTGAAGCTTCCTGCGCCGCCTCCGAGTGAAGCGGGCAGGGCGAACAGGATGGATGCCGCTGGTAGAGGGCATCTTTCCTTTTTTGGTCGGACACAATGTTCCGGGATGCAATTTTCCCGGGATGCAAGAAGAGGGGCGGCAGCTTTTCCTGTACCGCCCCGGTTTTTCGTCTGGCCGCTTGTTATTGCCGTGGTGGCCATTGCCATGATGGCCGTCGCAATGCACATCGCCGGTCCACGTATCCGTTTTTTTAGCTTTGACTTTTGTTTATGCCTAACTGGCTTCTTCCCGAAAACATCGCCGATGTCTTGCCCTCCGAAGCGCGCAAGATCGAGGAACTGCGTCGCCGCCTGCTCGACAATTTCCGCCTCTATGGCTACGAAATGGTCATGCCGCCGCTGCTGGAGTACCTTGAATCCCTGCTCACCGGGGCCGGCCAGGACACCGACCTGCGCACCTTCAAGCTGGTCGACCAGCTCTCCGGTCGTACCCTCGGCGTGCGCGCCGACATGACTACCCAGGTGGCGCGTATCGACGCCCACCTGCTCAATCGCGCTTCCGTGACCCGCCTGTGCTATGCCGGCAGCGTCCTGCATACCCGCCCGACCGGCCTGCATGCTACGCGCGAACCGATCCAGATCGGCGCCGAGATTTACGGTCATGCCGGCATCGAAGCCGATGCCGAAATCCAGGAACTGGCCTTGAATTCGCTGGCCCTGGCCGGCATGCGCACCATCCGCCTGGACCTGTGCCACGTGGGCGTATTGCGCGCCATCATCGCCAATGACCCCGCCGCCAAGCGTCAGGAAGCCAACCTGTTCGGCCTGCTGCAGGCCAAGGACGTGCCTGGCCTGCAGGAAATCACCGCCGGCTTCCAGGAAGGCACCCGTGCCGCGTTGCTGGCCCTGCCCAACCTGTACGGCGACATCTCCGTCATCGCCCGCGCCCGCATCACCCTGCCGGCGCTGCCCGGCATCGGCCAGGCGCTGGACGAGCTGCAGGCCCTGGTGGAACTGGCCGCCGGCCATGAAGGTGCGGCCGTCACCATCGATCTGGCCGACCTGCGCGGTTATCATTACCACAGCGGCGTGATGTTCTCCGCCTATGTGCCGGGCCTGCCCAATGCGGTGGTGCGCGGCGGCCGCTACGACCATGTGGGTGAAGCCTTCGGCCGTGCGCGGCCGGCCACCGGCTTCTCCCTGGACCTGCGTGAACTGGCACGACTGATGCCAGGCGCAGAACGAAAACGCGCCATCCTTGCCCCTTGGGGCAGGGACGCCGGTCTGCGTGAGAAAATAGCGCAATTGCGGCAAGCGGGAGAGATCGTGATCCAAAGCCTTCCCGGCCACGAACACGATCAGGACGAATTCGATTGCGACCGTGCACTCGAATTCAGCAATGGAAACTGGATTATCAAAAACTTGGGTTGAGTCATGTTACAGAACAGCAATGCAAAGAATGTCGTCGTCATCGGTACGCAATGGGGCGACGAAGGTAAGGGCAAGATCGTCGATTGGCTGACCGATCACGCGCAAGGCGTGGTGCGTTTCCAGGGCGGCCACAATGCCGGCCACACGCTGGTCATCGGTGGCAAGAAGACTGCGCTGCAACTGATTCCCTCGGGCATCATGCGCGAAGGCGTGGCCTGCTACATCGGCAATGGCGTGGTGCTGTCGGTGCCCGACCTGCTGCGCGAGATCGACAAGCTCGAAGCCGCCGGCGTGGAAGTGTGCTCGCGCCTGAAGGTGTCGGACGCCTGTCCCCTGATCCTGCCCTATCACGTGGCCCTCGACGTGGCCCGCGAAGCCGCCCGTGGCGATGCCAAGATCGGCACCACCGGCAAGGGCATCGGCCCGGCCTATGAAGACAAGGTGGCCCGTCGCGCCATCCGCGTGGCCGACCTGCTCAACGAAAAGCGCTTTGCCGAGAAGCTGCTGGCCAACCTGGACTACCACAACTTCGTCCTGACCCACTACCTGAAGACCCAGCCGGTGGACTTCCAGAAGACCCTGGACGAAGCCCTGGCCAACGTGCCGCGTATCAAGCCCATGGTCACCGACGTCTCCAGCGACCTGTACGCCATCCATCAGGCCGGCGGCAAGATCCTGTTCGAAGGCGCGCAAGGCAGCCTGCTGGACGTGGACCACGGCACCTACCCGTTCGTCACCTCCAGCAACTGCGTGGCCGGCAATGCCGCCGCCGGTGCGGGCGTGGGCCCGGGCATGCTGCACTACATCATGGGCATCACCAAGGCCTACACCACCCGTGTCGGTTCCGGCCCGTTCCCGGCCGAACTGCCCACTGATGTCGGCACCGGCAAGCACCTGGCCTCGGTCGGCCATGAATTCGGTACCGTTACTGGCCGTGCCCGCCGTTGCGGCTGGTTCGATGCCGCGCTGCTGAAGCGCTCGGTACAGATCAACGGTGTCTCCGGCATGTGCCTGACCAAGCTGGACGTGCTGGACGGCCTGGAATCGCTGAAGCTGTGCACCGGCTACAAGTTGAACGGCAAGACCGTCGACATCTTCCCGGTCGGCGCCGAAGAAGCCGCAGCCTGCGAACCGATCTACGAAGAGATGCCGGGCTGGTCCGAGACCACCGTCGGCGCCAAGTCGCTGGATGCACTGCCGGCCAATGCCCGTGCCTACATCAAGCGCATCGAGGAACTGGTGGGCGTGCCCATCGACATGATCTCCACCGGTCCCGACCGCGAAGAGACCATCGTCCTGCGTCACCCGTTCAAGTAATCAGGCCATCGCCGTAACACGTAACAAAGCAACACGAAGCAATCAATAATATGAAGATCTCTGACGATAAAGACCTCTGGGTCTCCTGGGACGACTACAACCGCCTGATCGAACGACTGGCGCTGAAGGTCTATGAATCCGGCTACCAGTTTGACCAGGTGCTGTGCCTGGCGCGTGGCGGCCTGCGCCCGGGTGACGTGATGTCCCGCATTTTCGATGTCCCGCTGGCCATCCTCTCGACCAGCTCCTACCGCGAAGCCGCCGGCACCATCCGCAGCTCGCTGGACATCGCCAAGTACATCACCATCACCAAGGGAACCCTGGGTGGCCGCATCCTACTGGTGGACGACCTGGTCGATTCCGGCGTCACCCTGCAAAAGGTGATGCTGCACCTGAAGGAGCACTACCCGGCCGTCACCGAGATCAAGAGTGCCGTGTTGTGGTGGAAGGCCTGCTCGGTCGTGGAACCCGATTTCCACATCGACTACCTGCCCACCAATCCGTGGATCCACCAGCCCTTCGAAGAGTACGACGGTCTGGGCCCGCACCAGCTGGCGGCCTGGATCAAGAAGGGCGCCTGAGTATCGTCTTCACCAACGATGCTTCAGATGTGAAAAGAGCTTGCCGTGGCAAGCTCTTTTTTTGTCCGTCGTATGGATCCGTCGTACTTGTCTGATGCGCGGATCGGGACCATCAGGACCAGGGAATGACCTTCTGCTCCTTGAAGGTATCGAAGAGCCGGTAGAACATCTGCTCCGTCTCCACGTATTCATGGAAACCCAGCCGGCGCGCCTTGCTGCCATCGCCGAACATGTCGTAATCCCAGGAGAACACGAAATCGGCAAATTCCCAGGCCGACAGTGAAGCATAAGGATGCGCTTTCAGTCCGTGCGCGGTGACGATACTTTCCCACAAGGGCGCCTTGTCCGCCATCACCTCGGCCAGTTTCAGCGGCAGCGGCGGCCCCACTTCCATGCCGAAATACTGCGCGATCCTGGGCCACATCTCGCTCCAGCGGAACAGGTCGCCATTGCCGATATTGAAAGCATGGTTGGCCGCCGCCTCGTGGGTGGCCGCCCAGACCGTGCCCTTGGCCAGCAGGCCGGCATCGGTCATCTCCAGCAGCCTGTCATAGGCTCCGGGCTTGCCGGGAAATCGCAGCGGCAAGCCCATCGCCTTGGACATGCAGGCATACAGCGCAATGGCCAGCGCCAGGTTCATGGGATTACCCAGTGCGGCGCCACCCACCACCGCCGGGCGTGGCGCCGACCAGCTCCAGCAGCGGCCGGAATCGATGCGCCGCTGTTCCAGCCAGCGCTGCTGGTCGAACATGAATTCGGGCGGCATGAACTGCGCGTCACTTTCGCGTGCCGGTGTCTTGAAGGGACCCAGATGGCCGCCATACACCTTGTAGCCCTGCATCAGGCTCACGTGCTGCAGCCCTGGCGCGTGCTTCTCCACCGCCTCCACCGTGTTCTGCAGCATGGCCAGGTTGGGCGCCACTAGTTCGGCCCAGCTGGGACGATGCTGGTAGGCGGCGTAGAACACATGACTGACCTGTTCCAGCGGCGCCAGCTGGCGCTCGGTGTCACTGGCATCGAGCAGATCGACGGCGACGTGGCGCAGGCGATCCTGCTTGCGGCTTTCGCCGCCACGACGCGACAGGCCGATCACCTCCCATTGCGGCAGGGACAGCAGGTGGGTGATCAGCTGACTGCCGATCACGCCGTGGGCGCCGACCACCAGGGCGGTCTTGCGTGGGGTTGCGTTCGGGGACATGCGGGCCTCCATCAGTTCAGCAGGTTTCGGTACGCTGGCTGGCGGGCGAATGCACCGGCTTGCCATCCATCTTCCAGCTCAGCAGGGCCACCGCGATGCCCGCCAGCGGCAGCAGGGCGGCCACATAGGGAACGGCATGCAGGCCCGGGCCATGGTCGATGGTCACGCCGCCCAGCCAGGCCCCGGCTGCATTGCCCAGGTTGAAGGCAGCGATATTGGCCGAGGAGGCCAGGTTGGGCGCGCCGGTGGCCTTTTCCAGCACCCGCATCTGCAGCGGCGGCACGGTAGCGAAGGCCGCCATGCCCATCAGGCCGACGCCGACGATGGCTGCGATCTTGTTGCCATTGGTCAGGCCGAACAGCACCAGCACTACCGCCAGCAGTACCAGGCTGCCCAGCAGCGTGGCCATCAGGCGCTTGTCGGCCAGCTTGCCACCGGCCAGGTTGCCGATCACCAGCCCCAGGCCGAACAGCAGCAGGATGGGCGACACGGCAGACGCCGGGAAGCCGCTGATATCGGTCAAGATCGGGGCGATATAGGTGAAGGCCGCGAACACGCCACCGAAGCCCAGCACCGTCATCAGCAGGCCCAGCATCACCTGCGGGCGCATCAGTACGCGCACTTCCTTGCCGAAGTCAGCCTCTTCACCGCCTTGCGAACGCGGTACCAGCACGGCGGTGGCGGCCAGGGCGATCACCCCGATCACGGTCACTGCCCAGAAGGTGGCGCGCCAGCCGTAGCTCTGGCCCAGCCAGGTGCCGAAAGGCACGCCCAGCACATTGGCCACCGTCAGGCCGGTGAACATCAGCGCGATGGCAGAGGCCTGCTTTTCCTTGGGGACCAGGCTGGTGGCCACCACCGAGCCGACCCCGAAGAACGCGCCGTGGGCAAAGGATGCCACCACCCGGCCCAGCATCAGCGTGGCATAACCCGGCGCAATGGCACAGGCCAGGTTGCCGATGACGAAGACCACCATCAGGGCAATCAGCAGCGTCTTGCGCGGCAGGCGGCCGGTGGTGGCAGTCACCAGCGGTGCGCCCACGAACACGCCCAGCGCATAGCCGGTCACCAGCAGACCGGCCGAGGACAGGCTCACGCCCAGGTTGGAGGCCACTTCCGGCAGCAGCCCCATGATGACGAACTCGGTAGTCCCGATGGCGAATGCGCTGATGGTCAGCGCCCAAAGTGCAATTGGCATGGCAATCCTCTTGTTGTGGTGTGGAGTAGGCCGGCTTCTCCAGTTGGATTGCCAGCGATGTGAAGGATTGTGCGCGCAGTCTTTGTTGAGAAAAATGCCGTTACAATCAAAGAATATTTGATCCGGAGTCAACAATGAATATCCAGTCCGAGGAATTGCGCACCTTCGTCGCCGTGGTCGAGGCCGGCACCCTGTCGGCGGCGGCCGAAGTGCTGGAGCAGACCACCTCCGGCGTGAGCCGCGCGCTATCGCGGCTGGAAGAAAAACTGGGCGCCAGCCTGCTGACCCGCACTACCCGCCGCATGGAGCTGACCGAAGAGGGCGGGGCCTTCCTGGAACAGGCCCGGGCCATCCTCGCAGCCATGGAGCAGGCTGAAGAAACGGTGCGCATGCGCACCCGCAAGCCGGTCGGCAAGCTGCGTGTGGACGCAGCCGTCCCTTTCATGCTGCACTGTATCGTTCCGCATGTCGGTGCGTTTCGCGAGGCCTATCCGGACATCGAACTGGAGCTCACCACCAATGACCGCTTCATCGACCTGGTGGAGCAGCGTGCCGACATCGCCATCCGCATCGGCGAGCTGCAGGACTCCACCCTGCATGCCCGTCCCCTCAGTTCGGCGCGGCTCAACATCGTCGCCAGCCCCGCCTATCTGGCGCGGCACCCCGCGCCGGCCTCGGTGGAGGCGCTGGAGCAGCACCAGCTGATCGGCTTTTCGCAACCGGACATCCTCAATCATTGGCCCCTGCGCCACAGCGCCGGCGACCGCTACCAGACCCGGCCGGCCTTGCGCGCTTCCAGCGGCGAGACCATCCGCCAGCTGGCGCTGACGGGGCAGGGCATCGCCTGCCTCTCCAGTTTCATGACCGACGACGATATCGCGGCAGGACGGCTGGTGCGCCTGTTGGCGCAGAACGATAGTGGCTTCCGCCAGAAGATTTCAGCGGTCTACTATCACAACACCCAGCTGTCGCGCCGCATCAGCTGCTTCCTCGATTTTTTGCAGTGCAAGCTTTAAATCGGAAACGTTTTGCCTTAAACCAAGTCTGAGCGCCAACATTGCCGCAAGGGGGAAACGACCTGTGGCCGCCATCACACGAACTTGATCCGGAGAGAACAAGATGAAGCAAATACCCACCGGTAGGGCTGCAGGTCGCCCATGGATCACCCACTGGCCGCGGCAGGTCCGTCGCCTGCTGCCGGCTGCGCTCGCCCTGGGGGCCGCGCTGCTGCTGCCGGCGCCGTCCGCCAGCGCCGCCGCTGCCAGTGTCCAGACCTTCTCGCCCCAGGGCGAAGTCCAGCGCATCCGCCAGGTAAGGGCGCGCTTCTCCGAAGCCATGATCAAGTTCGGTGACCCCAAGGCTGCCTCGCCCTTCGACGCCGATTGCGCCGTGGCCGGCACTGCCCGCTGGGCCGATGAGAAGAACTGGGTCTATGACTTCGAACGCGACCTGCCGCCCGGTACCCGCTGCAGCTTCACTCTGCGCAGCGATGCCCGCTCGGCGGCGGGCAATGCGGTGGCCGGCAAGACCCGCTTCCAGTTCAGCACCGGCGGACCGGTCGTGAGCCGCGTACAGCCTTATGACGATGCTCGCATCACTGAAGACCAGGCCTTCATCCTCTATCAGAATGGCCCGGCCACCGAAGCCTCGGTACGTCAACACCTGTACTGCGAAGCCGAGGGTATCAACGAGCGCATCCCTACCAAGGCAGTCGGTGAGTCCGACCGCAAGGCCTTGCTGCAGCAGTTCGCCAAGGGCGTCGATCCGGCCTCGGTGACCATCGTCCAGTGCCAGCAGCGCCTGCCCAATGAAGCGCACGTCAAGCTGGTCTGGGATCGTGGTATCGCCGCCGCGGCCGCACCGGCCATCGTTACCAGCAAGCCGCAGGTCTTCAGCTTCCAGGTGCGTAGCGAATTCACGGCCAGCCTTTCCTGCCAGCGCGAAAACGCCAATGCCGCCTGCTCGCCCATCCTGCCGGTGACCATGTCGTTCTCGGCGCCGGTACCTCGCAAGCTGGCCGAGCAGATCGTGATGAACGCCAGCACCGGCAAGATCAAGCCCACCCTGGACGGCGACAAGGACGCCGCCGTGCGCGAACTGCGCTTCAAGCCGCCGTTCCCGGAAAAATCCGAGTTCAGCATCAGCCTGCCTTCCGGTTTCAAGGACGAAGATGGTCGCACGCTCTCCAACGCCGCCGCCTTCCCGCTGAAATCGGCCCTGGCCGATTTCCCGCCGCTGGCCAAATTCCCGGCCGCGCCCTTCGGCATCATCGAACTCAACGCCGATCCCACGCTGCCGGTGACCCTGCGCCGGGTCGAAGCCGGCTTGCAGCTGCGCGGCAAGGATGGTCGCGCCATGCCCGGCAAGGTGGCCGATCTCAAGGTCGATGGCGACCAGGCGGTGATCGCCTGGCTCACGCGCCTGAACAAGTATCACGAGAAATGGGGCGACCCCAAGAAGGTGGATTCGCGCAGTGTCAGCCTGCTGGCCAAGGAGCCGGGCGCGAAGAAGCTGGACCTGCCCGCGCAGAAGGATGCCAAGGACGGCGAGTGGCCCTTCGAAGTGATCGGCATCCCCTTGAAGGACCCCGGCTTCTACGTGGTCGAACTGGAATCGCAGAAACTGGGGGCCTCCCTGCTGGGCAAGCCGCAGCCCATGTACGTGCGCACCAGCGCGCTGGTGACCAACATGGCCGTCCACGTCAAGCTGGGCCGCGCCAACGGCGCCGTTTGGGTGACCCGGCTGGACGACGCCAGACCGGTGGCCGACGCCGAGATCCGCGTCGCCAATTGCGAAGGCACGTCGCTCTGGCAGGGCAAGACCAATGCCAATGGCGTGGCGATGATGCCAGCACTGGAGGACGCCTGCGCCCATCGTCCCTACAGCGAGGACAATGCCGACAGCATCAATGGCCTTTTCGTCAGCGCCCGCAAGACCGACGAACGCGGCCGTCAGGACATGGCCTTCGCCCTGACCTCCTGGAACGACGGTATCGAATCCTGGCGCTTCAACCTGCCCACCGACATGGACCGCGCCGCCACCGTGCGCGCCACCACCATCTTCGACCGCAGCCTGTTCCGTGCCGGCGAAACGGTCTCGATGAAGCACGTCATCCGCAGCGAGACCCTGCAAGGCTTCGGCCTGTTGCGCAAGGAAGACCTGCCCACCCGCGTGCGCGTCAGCCATCTGGGCAGTGGCCAGCAATTCCAGTTTCCCCTGACCTGGCGCGGCAACAAGAGCGCCGAGACCAGCTTCGTCCTGCCGCGCGAAGCCAAGCTGGGGACCTATGAAGTGGTGCTGGACCAGGGCAAGGTCGATACCAGCGCCAGCACCAGCACCAGCACCAGCACCAGCGCAAACGAGGGCGAGGCCGAAGACGGCTACGGACGCGGCACCTATGTCACCGGCAGCTTCCGCGTGGAAGAATTCCGCCTGCCGCTGATGCAGGGCCGCATCACGCCGCCCAAGGGCGCCCAGGTCGCCATCAAGGAATTGCCGCTGGACCTGCAACTGAACTACATCAACGGCGGTGGCGCGGCCAACCAGACCGTGCGTGTATCGTCGCTGCTGCGTTCGCGCGGGGTGAACATCGCCGGCTACGATGGCTTCTCCTTCGACGCTCCGCGCAGCGATGATGACAGCACTGCCGACGACCAGAAGATCGTCGCCGACAAGCTCGCCGTCACCCTCGACAAGAACGGCAGCGGTCGCGCCGTCATCGGCAAGCTGCCAGTGCTGCAACGCCCGCAGGAACTGCTCACCGAGATGACCTACAGCGACCCCAACGGTGAAGTGCAGACCATCTCCAGCGTCACGCCACTGTGGCCATCGGCGGTGGTGGTGGGCCTGCGCACGGGCAACTGGGTGTCGGTCAAGAAAAAGCTGACGCTGACCTCCGTCACCCTCAATACCGCCGGTCAGCCGCAGGCCGGTGTGCCGGTGGAAATCCGTGGCCTGGCGCGCAAGACCAATTCGCACCGCAAGCGCATGGTGGGCGGCTTCTACGCCTACGAAAACGACGAGAGCAAGCAAGACCTCGGCAAGCTTTGCGCCGGCAAGAGCGACCAGCACGGCATGTTCACCTGCGACACCGAACTTTCCGAGGCCGGCAATGTGGAACTGATCGCCAGCGCCAGGGATGGCAACGGCAATGCGTCCTCGGCCCGTTCCTCGGTGTGGGTCACCGGGCGTGGCGAAGTCTGGTTCGATGGCGAGAACCAGGACCGCATCGACATCCTGCCCGAGAAAAAGAACTACCAGCCCGGCGAGACCGCCACCTTCCAGGTGCGCATGCCGTTCCGTCACGCGACTGCGCTGGTTGCCGTGGAGCGTGAAGGCGTCATCGATACCCGCGTGGTGCAACTGTCCGGCCAGGACCCCACCATCAGCGTGCCGATGAAAGCCGAGTATGGTCCCAATGTCTATGTCTCGGTGCTGGCCGTGCGCGGTCGCATGCGCGAGGTGCCGTGGTATTCCTTCTTCGTCTGGGGCTGGAAGGAGCCACTCAACTGGTGGCATGAATTCCGCACCTATCAGGGACCCGGCCCCATCGTCGATCTCTCCAAGCCGGCATGGAAGTTCGGCATCGCCGAAGTCAACATCGGCGATGCCGGCCATCGCCTGCAGGTGGCGGTGACGACCGACAAGCCCACCTATCCCATCCGCGCCATCGCCAAGGTGCAAGTGCAGGTGAAGCTGCCCAACGGCAAACCGGCCGCCGGGGGCGAATTCGCCCTGGCCGCCGTCGATGAAGCCCTGCTGGAGCTGCAGCCCAATGGCAGCTGGGATGTCTTGCGCGCCATGCTGCAACGACGCAGCTATGGCGTGGAAACCTCCACCGCGCAGATGCAGGTGGTCGGCAAGCGCCACTACGGCAAGAAGGCCACACCGGCCGGTGGCGGCGGTGGTCGCGCCCCCACGCGTGAACTGTTCGACACCCTGCTGGTATGGAACCCCAACGTTACCCTGGATGCAGAGGGCAGGGCGCAACTGGAGGTGCCGTTGAACGATGCACTGACCTCCTTCCGCATCGTGGCCATCGCCGAGAATGGCGTCAGCGATTTCGGGACCGGCAGTATCAGCATCCGCTCCACCCAGGATGTGCAGGTCATCTCCGGCCTGCCGCCCCTGGTGCGTGAAGGCGACAGCTTCAACGGCAGCGTCACCGTGCGCAATACCACTACCCATGACATGACCCTCAAGGTCAGCGCACGTGCGCAGGGCAGCGCGCCCGCCAGCACCCTGACGCTGCCCGAGCGCGACATCAAGATCGCGGCCGGGCAGTCGGCCGAAGTGATGTGGCCGGTGCAGACACCGGAAGGCATCAATCAGCTGGCCTGGGAAATCAGCGCCCAGGAGCAGGGCGGCCAGAAGGCCAAGGACGCCATGAAGTTCAGCCAGCGCGTGGTACCGGCGGTCCTGGTGACGGTGCAGCAGGCGACCCTGTTCCAGCTGGACAAGAGCGCCGCCCTCAGCGTCTCCCGCCCGGCCGACAGCCTACCCGGACGCGGTGGCCTGGCCATCTCGCTCAAGCCCAGCCTGGCCGGTGGCAGTGATGCGCTGACCCGCTACTTCGTCAACTACCCCTTCGCCTGCCTGGAGCAGAAGACCTCCAAGGCCATCGGCCTGCGCGATGAAGCGGCGTGGCAGAAGATCGTGGCCGACCTGCCGACCTATCTCGACGGCGACGGCCTGGCCTACTACTTCCCGCCCAGCGACAGCGGCGCGCGGCGTGGCAGCGACACGCTCACCGCCTACCTGCTGGCGGCCACCAACGAGGCTGGCTATGCCATCCCGCCCGCCAGCCGCGACAAGATGCTCGACGGCCTGGCCGGCTTCGTGGAGGGCAAGGTGATGCGCGAGTTCTGGTCGCCGCAGAAGGACCTGGACGTGCGCAAGCTGGCCGCGCTGGAAGCCCTGTCGCGCTACAACCGCGTGCAGCCTGCCATGCTCGGATCGATCCAGATCAACCCCAACCAGTGGCCCACCTCCGGCCTGCTGGACTGGATCGCCATCCTGCAGCGGGTCACCGCCATCCCCGAACGCCAGAAGAAGCTCGACGAGGCCGACCAGATCCTGCGCGCCCGCCTGAACCTCCAGGGCACGCGCATGGGCTTCTCCAATGAAGAGGGCGACTACTGGTGGTGGCTCATGAGCAGCGGCGACGCCAATGCCAACCGCCTGATCCTGCTGGAACTGAACAACCCCGCCTGGCGCGACGACCTGCCGCGTCTGGTGGCCGGCGCCATCGGCCGCCAGCAGCGCGGCCACTGGAGCACTACCACCGCCAACGTCTGGGGCAGCCTGGCTCTGGAGAAATTCGCCCGCAAGTTCGAATCCGAACCGGTCACCGGCAGCACCCGCGCCACGCTGGAGCAGGGTGGGGGCAACACTGCCGCTACTGCCACCAGTGCCACCCAGAGCCTGGCCTGGAGCAGCGCCGCCAACGGCGGCAAGCTGCAACTGCCCTGGCCGGATGGCAATGCGCAAGGCGGCAGCGTGCGCTTTACGCAAGAGGGCAATGGCAAGCCCTGGGTCACGCTGCAAAGCCTGGCCGCCGTCCCCCTGAAACAAGCGTTCGCGGCCGGCTACCGCATCAGTCGCAAGGTCGAGGCCATCGAGCAGAAGCAGGCCGGCGTCTATACCCGTGGCGATGTGCTGCGGGTGACGCTGGACATCGATGCCCAGAGCGAGATGACCTGGGTCGTGGTCAGCGATCCGGTGCCGGGCGGTGCGACCCTGCTGGGTTCCGGCCTGGGGCGTGATTCCACCATCGCCCAGGGCAAGCAGGACAGCCCGCGTGATCGCGGCATGGGCTGGCTGGCCTACGAGGAACGCAGCTTCGAAGCCTATCGCGCCTACTACGAGTCCATGCCCAAGGGCCGCACCAGCATCAGCTACACCGTGCGCCTGAACAATGCCGGCGAATTCAACCTGCCGCCCACGCGGGTGGAGGCCATGTATGCACCGGAAATGTTTGGCGAAGTGCCGAACGCCAAACTGGTCGTCAAGGCGGCACCGTGATCGCCAGCGGCATGCCCTGGTCCCGCGCCGGCGCAGGCAGTGCGCTGGTGCTGGCCTTGCTGCTGCCGGCCAGCGCGGGGGCAGTGCCTTCGTTTGCCGAGGTACAGCGCGACTTCCTCCCCTCCGAGGCCAGCCTGCTGGACCGCAACGGCGAACTGCTGCAGCGCCTGCGTGTGAACATGGACGAACGCAAGCTCGCCTGGGTAAAGCTGGAAGATGTTTCGCCCGCCCTGCGCCAGGCCCTGATCGCCTCCGAAGACCGGCGTTTCTACCAGCACAGCGGCATCGACTGGAATGCCGTCGCGGCCTCGGCCTGGGGCAATCTCTGGAATACCCGGACCCGCGGCGCCTCCACCATCACCATGCAACTGGCGGGTTTGCTCCATGACGACCTGCGCCGCAAATCCGGTGCACGCACGCTGACGCAGAAGGTCTCGCAGGCGTGGATCGCGCAATCGCTGGAACGCAGCTGGCGCAAGGACCAGATCCTGGAGGCCTACCTCAACCTGGTCTCCTTCCGGGGCGAGCTGGTGGGTGTGCATGCCTTGTCGCGCGTCATGTTCGGCAAGCACCCCAGTGGCCTGGATCAGGGTGAAGCCGCCATCGCGGTCGCCCTGATCCGCGCCCCCAACGCCACCCCGCGCCGCGTGGCCGAGCGCGCCTGCGCCATCCTCAAGGAGCAGGGCG
Source organism: Herbaspirillum sp. C7C2 (assembly GCF_022627865.1). Taxonomy (NCBI): domain Bacteria; kingdom Pseudomonadati; phylum Pseudomonadota; class Betaproteobacteria; order Burkholderiales; family Oxalobacteraceae; genus Herbaspirillum; species Herbaspirillum sp. C7C2. The sequence goes on along the minus strand of NZ_JABXGI010000007.1, from coordinate 13,525 downwards.
CTGCCGAACAATGCAATGGCATGGATGGCCGCACCGAACTGGTCCTGGCCCGTGCCGCCGCCAAACGCGACCTGCCGGGCGCCAGCGATGCACCGCAGCTGGCCCCCCACCTGGCGCGCAAGCTCTTGAACACGCCCGGCCAGCAAGTGCGCTCCACGCTGGACGCGCCCTTGCAGCGCTTTGCCTCGCAAGCCCTGCGCCATCAACTGGCCGGCCTGGCCGAACGCAACATCGAGGATGGCGCCATCATCGTCATCGACAACGCCACCGGTGAGGTGCTGGCCTGGGTCGGCTCCAGTGGCAGCCTGTCGGCGGCCGCCAATGTCGATGGCGTGGTCGCGCAGCGCCAGGCCGGCTCGACGCTCAAGCCTTTCCTCTACGAACTGGCGATCGAAAAAAGGTGGCTCACGGCGGCCTCGCTGCTGGACGATTCCCCCGTCAACCTCGCCACCAGCGCCGGACTCTACATCCCGCAGAACTACGACAAGCAATACAAGGGGTTGGTCAGCCTGCGCACCTCGCTGGGTTCTTCCCTGAACATCCCCGCCGTGCGCACGCTGGTGATGGTCACGCCGGAACGCTTCTTCCGCCGCCTGCAGGCACTGGGCTTCAACCTGCGCGAGAGCGGCGACTACTACGGCTACAGCCTGGCCCTGGGCAGCGCCGACGTGACCCTGGCCAACCTCGCCAATGCCTATCGCGCATTGGCCAACCAGGGCCGCTATTCCCCCTTGCGCATGCGACTGGATGACGCCCGCACCGCGCCGCGCCCGGTACCGGTGATGGACGCCGATGCCGCCTACATCATCGGCGACATCCTCTCCGACCGCAGCGCCCGCGCCCGCACCTTCGGCCTGGAGAACGCGCTGTCCACCCGTATCTGGACCGCAGTCAAGACCGGCACTTCCAAGGACATGCGCGACAACTGGTGCGTCGGCTATTCCTCGCGTTACACCGTCGGCGTGTGGGTCGGCAATGCCTCCGGTGCCCCGATGTGGGATGTCTCCGGCGTGACCGGCGCCGCACCGGTGTGGCAGGAGGTGATGCAGTACCTGCATGAACGCGGCCGCGGCAGCAGTCGGGATGCCCGCAATAGCCCGCCGCAGAAGCCGGCCGGCGTACAGGCCCAGACGATACGTTATGAACAGAATGTGGAGGCCGCGCGCACCGAATACTTCCTGCCCGGCACGGCGCAGTCCGAGATCCGCATCGCGCACGCGCGCGAAATCCGTCCCGCCATCACCTATCCGACCGCCGGCATGCTGGTAGCGCTGGACCCGGATATCCCGCCGGCACGCCAGCGCATCCGCTTCCGCGCCCAGGGTGCGCCGGCTGGCAGTCGCTGGGTGCTGGACGGCAAACGCATGCCGGAGTCGGTCATGCAGGCAGGGCGGGTCAAGGCCCAGAAGGTGGCTGCTTCATCGCAGCAGAACGATGTGGAAGAACTCGGTTTCGACTGGATGCCCTGGCCGGGCCGGCATGTGCTGGCCTTGCAGGATGCGTCGGGCAAGGAGCTCGATAGTCTGCGATTTGAGGTGAGGGGGGCCGTTGCACGCGGTGACGGCCAGGAGATTCGGCGGGAGCGCCGGTGAAGTTGTGCGAATCGCCGGCATGTTGCTCATCGATGGATTTTCAGCGCAGAGGTGAGAAGAAGGCTTCCATCATGTGGCTGCGATGACACAGTGGCGAGTTGCGCTTAAGAATAGTGCTGGATAAATTTACAGTAACAAAAAAATCTTGCAAAATAGTAGTTTGCAAGAAAATTGAGGGTTCAAATGACTTCGTCCTCATCTATCTCATCGCGTATCCGCTACCTACGCGAGCGCCGCGAACTCAGTCAGGAGGCGTTATCCGAGCAGGTCGGTTTCAAGGATCGGCAGACCTTATCGAGTATCGAAAACGGCCACCGCAAGGTCGATGCGGCTGAAGCGGTCGCCATCGCCAAGGCACTGGGGGTGAAAGTGTCCTACTTCACGGATCCTTTCGAACTTGCCGGGGAGGGGCGATTTTCTTGGCGCCAGCGCGATGTTGCCACCGAGGCTCTGGATGCCTATGAAAACAAAGCCGGACGTTGGTTGGCTGCGTACCGGCACCTGGCCCGACAGCTCGGCCGGAGCGTCAATTCGAAGATGCTGCGTGTGGCACTGGATAAGAAAAGTTCGTTTGAAGAAGCCGTTGCCGAAGGCGACGCCGTGGCACGCGCTCTGGAGCTTGGCGATGTCCCAGCGCAGCGCCTGTCTCAGGTACTCGAAGAACTATTGGGGACGCTGGTTCTTTATGTGGATACCGAGCCCGGTATTTCCGGAGCGGCCTGTCAGTTGAGTCAGCTCAATTGCGTATTGATCAATCGTGGCGAGCCGCAGGCACGGCAGGCTTACGATCTGGCGCATGAACTTTTCCATCTTTTGACCTGGGAGCAGATGCCGCCACAGCGCATAGAGGGCGATATCCCCGACGCCTCCCACAAGAGGGTGGAGCAATTGGCGGAGAATTTCGCATCGGGCCTGTTGATGCCTACCGCCGTGATGGAGCGCATGCTGCGGGCCGAGCCCTTGCCAGCGGAGGAGGAAACTTATTCCAGATGGATCGCCGCGCATGCTGAACGACTGGAGGTTAGCGCATCAGCAATGATGTGGCGCCTGGTGAATATGGGGGTGATCAGTGTGGCTGCAGCCAAGCGGCTTTCGGAGCGCGGCCTGATCGCAGGCTCGTCGAGGAGGCAGCCTAAACCCGCTGCGCGGTTCAGTCGCGTCTTCATCGAGGTATTGCATGCGGCGTTGTCGGATGGCCTGATCTCGGTTCGCCGGACGGCCGAGGTCCTCCAGATGCCGATCGAGGACCTTGCCGCGCTGTTCGCCGAGCATCGACTGGATGCCCCCTTCGACCTGTAGGAGGCGTATTTTGCTCAAGCCCCCGAATGTCGTGCTTGTCGATACCAATGTGCTTATTGAGGCCCATCGAACGGGCTGTCTCACTGCCATTGCAGGGGCATTTTCCTTGCACACCGTAGAGGCCGTGATCGTGGAAACCCAGACGGGTTTTCATTTGCGAAGAAAGACCCAGACCATTGATGAGAAGTGGCTACGTGATCACATGCGGCACATTGCCACTATTTCTGATGAGCAGCTTTTTGTCTTTGACGAGCAGCATGGAGAGGTTGGCTTGCACGATGGGGAAAAAGCGCTGGTTATCTACGCCGAGACCCTGATGGGGAAGGACGTCTGGTACCTGAACAGTCCCGATAAGGCGACAGTACGGTATGCGGTTGGCCGTGGCTGGAATGACCGGCTCATTTCGCTGGAAGCGATGTGTGAGCGTATCGGTGTTCGTCCCAAGGAATCCTTCGCGGGCAATTTTACGGAGCGCTGGCTTGGTCAAGCGAAGACGGATATGGCGTTGGCGCTATTGACGAAGGGATGATGGCTGAGTGACTGCGCAGGCGCTTTGCTCGTGGTCCCCAAAACGCAAAAGGCCGGTCGATTTTCATCGACCAGCCTTTTATGTTTTGCTGCGCACTGAGGCACTCGGTCACGTCCCGCGACCCCGTCTGGCCTTGCAGGGCCAGACCTTCTCGTCCCTCCCGCAAAGAGCGCAGGCGCTTTGCCCGTGGGCCCCAAAACACAAAAGGCCGACTGACTTGCGTCAATCGACCTTTTTTGTTTTGGTGCCCACGGAGGGACTCGAACCCCCACACCTCGCGGCACATGGACCTGAACCATGCGCGTCTACCAATTCCGCCACGTGGGCCTTTTCGCAGCAGCAATCAATCCGCCGTGCTTGAAAGAGGCTGCATTCTAATGGCATTTTTCTTCGCCGTCACTACCTAATTTCAATTTTTTATCCCTGCTGTTTCCACCCGGCGCAGGTTGCACTGCTGCGACTGCGTGCGCGTCGTCCAAGCCTTCAACACCCCCCCCTTCAGCCGGATGCGATTCCGGCGAGACACCCACCTTCCCACGCCCATTTCCCTACCGAATTTTCAGGCAGGGGTTCTTGCGCAGCCTCAATCCTTCACTAAATAGTTTACACAAGGCAATTCTTTGGCTATATTGCATACGTATGCAAAGCAGCTCAAGTCAGCTTTGCATACTCCCTCTCAAAACCACAACATCAACAGGAGACCACCTTGAGGATCCATGCTGCTCTCGGCATGGCTGCGCTTTCGCTCGGCCATTTCGCTACTTTCGTCCAGCCCGTCCAGGCCCATGAAACGTCCAACATCGTCATCTATGGCCTGGTCGATTCCGGGCTGAGCTACTACAGCAACAGCGTCGCGCTCAATGGCGGCCAGATTGCAGCATCCGGTTCGGCGCTGCGGCTGGATAACGGCATCGCGGCCGGCAATCGCGTCGGCTTCTCCGGCAGCGAAGACCTGGGCGGCGGCATGTCGGCCGTCTTCAAGCTGGAAAATGGCTTCGACGCGGCCAAGGGCAGCATGGGGCAGGGCGGTCTGCTGTTCGGACGCCAGTCCTATGTGGGACTGAACACGGCCGCCGGCTTGTGGGCCATCGGACGCCAGTACGACTTCATGTTCGATTACCTCAACCTGATGGGGTATACCAACGCCGGTCACAACAACATCGGCGCCAGCGGACAGGGCCTGGATGGCATGAGTGCCATCGCTGCGACGGCACAGCTGGGCAATCACACCTACGGCGCGCGGGTCAACAATGCGCTCAAGTTTTCCAGCAACAGCTTTTCGGGTTTCCGTTTCGGGGCCTTGCTGGGATTGGGTGAGCAGGCCGGTTCGCAGTCGCGCGGCAGCAGCGCGCAGGCAGGCCTGAACTATGGGCAGGGCAACCTCCTCATCGGCGCGGTGGCGGGCGTCTCCAGCGTGCCGGGCAGCGACAGCCAGTACGCCACCAAGCGACTGGCCGGCGCGGGTGCCAAGCTGACGTTGGACAAGCTGGCCCTCTACGGTTCCTACACCCAGGTGCATTTCGACGGTCTGGTCAGTTACGCGGCACGCGGGATCAGCTGGAAGGGCGCGCGGGTGGACACGCTCGATATCGGCGCCGATTACCAGTTCACGCCGGTGGTCAATGGCGGTCTGTCCTGGCAGCACCAGACCCGCAACAGCGATCTGGGTGCGGCCGATCAGGTCACGGCTTCACTTTCCTATTCGCTGTCCAAGCGCACTTCGCTCTATTCCACCGTGGCTTACCAGCATGATCGCGCCTTCGGTGCATTGAACGTGTTCGGCGCCGGCACACCGTCGTCCAATGGGGTGCAGGTGGTCTCGCGCGTGGCCATGCGCACGGCCTTCTGAATGGCCCAGGGGAGGAGTCGAACATGAAACAAGATCGTCGAGGTTTCCTGCTGTCGTCCGCAGCCATGCTGGGGGCAGGTGCAAGTGGCAGCCTGCCGTTGCTGGCGCGGGCACAACCGCAAGCGAACGGGGTGACGCCGGGCAAGCCCTTCAAGGGTGTCGAGCTGAATGTGCTGACCGTGGTGGCGCCGCAGTTCCGCGCCCATGAGGCGCGCCTGGCGGCCTTCGAGGAGTTGACCGGCATCCGCGTCAAGTACCAGTACGTGCCCTTCACCAGCATCCGCGACAAGCTCACCGCCGAGATGGTGGCCGAGAACGGCGACTACGATGTGGTCTCCGTCATGGATGTCTGGGCGCCCTCGCTGAAGAACCTGCTGCATCCGCTCAACGACGGCATTCGCGACAAGGGCATCGACATGACGCGCTATCCCGATGCCTACCTGCGCGCCAGCCGCAACGAGTCCGGCTATATCGGACTGCCCATTCGCGGTCACGTGCAATTGCTGTTCTATCGCAAGGATGTGCTGGCCGATCTCAAGCTGCCCGTCCCCAAGACCTGGGCCGAGGTAGTGAAGGTGTCGCAGGCTATCCAGGCCGGTGCCGGCATGCCGGGCATTGCCATGTACTACGGCAAGAACGCTGGACAGAACCTGATGGTGTGGTTCGACTTCCTGTGGGGGCGCGGTGGTGAGCTGCTGGATGCGCGCAACCAGCCCGCCTTCCATTCGCCGGCCGGCATCGCAGCCACCCAGGATTACCTGGACCTGATGTTGAAGCACAAGGTCACCCCGGCCGGTTCGGTCAGCTTCAACGAGACTGATGCCGTCAATTCCATGGCCCAGGGCAAGTGCGCCATGTTGCCCACCTGGTGGTGGCGTTACCAGGGGCTGACGGATGCCAAGTCCTCCACGCTGTCGCCGGAGAAGGTGGGCTTTGCGCCCATGCCGGGCTACCCCGGTGTGGCCACGCCGTCCCACACCAACCTCTGGCTCTACGGCATCGACCGCCATTCGAAGAAGAAAGCGGCAGCCATGGAATTCCTGGCCTGGCTGACCCAGCCTGCCATCGAGAAATCCCTGCTGCTGGATCCGGCCCAGCACGAGATCGTCAGCGTGCAGAGCGCCAACCTGGCCGACCCCGCCGTCAATGCGCTCTCGCAGGGCATGCACAAGATGGCTGGCGAGGTCTTGAAGAACGCCCGCGTGCTGCCGCTCATCCCGCAGTGGCCGGTGATCTCCGACATCCTCGATACGGCGATCTCGAAGATGGCGCTGGGCACCGTCCCGGTCAAGGAGGGACTTGACGACGCTGCCAGAAAGGTCCGCAAGCTGGTCTGACCCAGTCTGACCTGGCCTGCCTGTCCTCCTCCCGGAGGGCAGGCAGCCCTGCCGTGGCGGCCAGGCCGGCCGTCCCAACCTGATTCCAACCCCGTTCCATGAAAAACAATCGTCTGGCGTACTTGCTGATGCTGCCGGCGCTGCTGGTCATCGCCGTCACTACCGTATTCCCCTTGCTGTATTCCCTGGCGCTGTCGTTCCGCAGCTGGAAGCTGTCGTACTCGTCGGCGCCCGGACCCTTCGTCGGCCTGGACAACTATGCCGAGCTGCTGGCCGGTGATTCCGAATTCGTCGCCTCCATTGCGACCACGCTGTCCTTCGTCGGCATCGACGTGCTGGCGACCTGCCTCATTGCGCTGGGTTGCGCCTTGCTGTTGCGTCGCGCCGGCCGCGTGACCTCGGTGGCGCGCGCGCTGCTGATGCTGCCCTTCGTGATGAGCCCGGCGCTGATCGGCATTTCATTGCGTTTCTTCCTCAACCCGGAATACGGCGTCATCGCCGCATCGCTGGGCAAGCTCTTTCCCGGGCTGGCCAGTCTGATCTGGCTGGCGCATCCGGCCTGGGCCATGGTGGCGCTGGTGATCAGCGATGTCTGGCACTGGGCGCCCTACATGACGCTGATCCTGCTGGGTGGCCTGGCTTCGGTCCCCAAGGAGACCGAAGAAGCGGCCGCCGTCGATGGCGCCTCGCCCCTGCGCATCTTCGTCGATATCACGCTGCCGCAGCTCAAGCCGGTGGTGGCGGTGGTGATCCTGCTGAAGACCGTGTTCGCACTCAAGGCCTTCGATGCCGTCTTCGCCCTCACCGATGGCGGGCCGGGCAATGCCACCACCACGCTCGCCTACCTGGTCTACCAGATCGGCTTCAAGTACTACGACATGGGCTATGCGGCGGCAGCCGGCTATGTCCTCACGGCGGTGATGCTGGTGCTGGCCGGCTTCTACATGCGCCTCGCTTTCAAGAAAGGAATCTGAATGAGCAAGCCCTGCAACCCCGGCGTCATGACATCGCGGCTGGCGCGGATCGGCGGCTTGATCGGCGTCTACGCCATCATCGGCTGCATCCTGCTGCCCATCCTCTGGATCGTGCTGACGTCCTTCAAGACCCCGCGCGATGTCTACACCCTGCAGCTCTGGTTTACCCCCACCTGGGACAATTTCAGGACCGTCTTCGCCGCCCCCTGGCATCTCGGCGACAAGCTCGCCAACAGCCTCTGGGTGGCGCTGGGGACGGTGCTGGTGGCGATCCCGCTGGCCGTGACGGCGGCCTATGCGTTCTCGCGTTTCCGCTTTCCCGGCCGGCAGGCGCTGTTCGTGGGCATCGTGGCCTCGCAGTTCATCCCGGCGGCCATCGTGGTGCTGCCTTACTTCCTGATGTTCAAGCAGCTGGGGCTGCTCGACACCCGCAGCGCATTGGTGATCGTCAACCTCTCCATCGTGTTGCCGTATTCGATCTGGATGATCAAGGGCTTCATCGATGCCGTCCCAGTGGATATCGAAGAGTCCGCCATGATCGACGGCGCATCGCTGGGCCGCATCATCGCCACCATCGTCGTTCCCACGGCGCTGCCGGGCATCATCACCTCGGCTGTCTTCAGCTTCACGCTGACCTGGAACGAGTTCATCTTCGCCCTCATCACCTCCAAGCAGAACGCGGTCACGCTACCCATCGCCCTGGTGGCGCTCAGGACCGAGCGCGGCGACCTGTGGGAGCTGATGGCGGCGGCCGGCATGATCATCGCGCTGCCCATGTTCCTGCTGTCGATGACGGTGCAAAAACAATTCATCAAGAGCCTGACCCAGGGTTCGGTGCGATAGCGCACCCCCTATCAGCCCAGCCAATATCAAGAATGGAGAAGACAGAATGACCACGCTGCGCCTGCAAGGCATAGACAAGAAATGGGACGGCTTCCATGCCGTCAAGAATCTCGATCTGCAGATCGAGGACCGCGAATTCCTGGTCCTCCTGGGGCCGTCCGGATGCGGCAAGACCACCACCATGCGCATGATCGCTGGGCTGGAAGAGCCGACCTCCGGTGACCTGTATTTCGACGCACAACGCGTCAACGGCATCGCGCCGCGCCTGCGTGACGTGTCCATGGTGTTCCAGAACTACGGGCTCTATCCGCATATGACGGTACGCGACAACATCGCCTATCCGCTCAAGCTGCGCCGCCAGCCGATGGCCGAGATCGAAGCCGCCGTGCAGCGCGCCGCCGGTCGGGTGGAACTGCAGCACCTGCTGCAGCGCCGGCCGGCCGAACTCAGCGGTGGCCAGCGCCAGCGCGTGGCCCTGGCGCGTTCCATCGTGCGCAAGCCACGCGTGTTCCTGATGGACGAGCCCTTGTCCAACCTTGACGCCAAGCTGCGCGGCACCATGCGGGCCGAGCTGCGTCACCTGGCGCGGGAGCTGGAGGTGACCACCGTCTATGTCACCCACGACCAGGTCGAGGCCATGACCCTGGCCACGCGGGTGGCCATCATGAAGGAGGGCGTGCTGCAGCAGATAGATACGCCCGAAAACATCTACAACCGTCCCGCCAACGCCTTCGTGGCTGGCTTTATCGGCTCGCCGGCGATGAACCTGTTGCACGGCGACGGCGACCAGGACCGCTTCCTGGTCGGCGGTGGCCATGTGGTGGCGGTGAAGCCACCGCGCGCGGGCAAGCTGATCCTGGGCGTGCGTCCCGAGGACGTGCAACTGGCCAGGGAACCCGGCACAGCCAACCTGCTGGGCGAGGTCTATGCCTTCGAACTGCTGGGGGACAACACGCTGGTGACGGTCAAGCTGGAGGGCCAGTATTTCGTGGCCAAGCTGGAAAAGGGCGAACGCGTGAAGGAAGGCGACCCCATCGCCTTCTGCATCCGCCCGGAACGTCTCTACTGGTTCGACGCCGAAAGCGGCGACCGCATCGATCAATGAGGCAAGACCAACGACACAGGATCACAGACACAGGATCAACGACACAGGAACAATGAGATGAGCATCTATCTGACCCAAGAACAAGCCGAGGCACGCCATATCCGGAAGACACAATACGTCTCCTGCGACGAGGCCTTCCTGGATTGCCGCCTGCCGGGCTCCATGCCCAAGGAAAACTATTCCATCATCGGCCCCGGCGTGACCCAAAGCGCCAGCCAGGTGGTGAACCTGAAGGAGCCGCACGGTTTCAACATCGGCGCGGCCGCCATGCCTCACGGTGTGACCAACAACCTGCACATCCACTTCACCAGCGAAGTATTCATCTGCACCCGTGGCGAGTGGTTGCTGCGCTGGGGACCGCGAGGCGAGGAGGGCGAGTATGTGCTCAAGGCCGGCGATATCGTCTGCCTGCCGACCTGGATCTTCCGCGGCTTCACCAATGTCGGGCCGGATGACGGCTGGCTGTTTTCCTGCCTGGGCGGGGACGACACCGGCGGGGTCATCTGGAGTCCGGATATCATGGGCCAGGCCAACGAGACCGGCCTCTATCTGGCCGAAGACAACCAGCTCATCGACCGCCGCGCCGGTCAGACCCTGCCCCTGGGTTTGAAGTGGATGGCGCCGTTCCCGGCGGAGGAAGTGGCGCGCCTGCGCAAGGTCTCGCCGGAAGAAATGCGAGGCCGTGTCACCACCGCCGAGGACCGCGCCTTCAGCAGTCACGCGCTGCTTGATGCCTGCCTGCCCGGCCATGCCAGCCAGCTGGCGCCGGTGATCGGCTATGGCATCACCCAGGACCGCAACCAGCGCCCCCGGGTGCAGGACCCGCAGGGCTTCTCCATCGAATGGATGCGCTTGCCACCCGGGCAGGAGGCCGGCCCCTTCCTGATCAGCCAGAAGATGGTGGTCATCTGCATCCGGGGCAGCGTGCGCGTGGCCTTCAATGAAGATGCCTCCAGCGTGGTGGAGCTACAGGAGCAGGACACCCTGTCCATCCCGGGTGAGGTCTGGCGCTGCTTTGCCAATGCCTCCGGCAGCGATGTCGAACTCTTGCTCATCTGCGCCGGTGACGAGCGCAAGCGCCCGCGCTTCACCGAAACCATCCAGGTGGCCGTCGGCGCCCGTGGCGTGGCGCTGGATGCCAGCGACTACCTGTGCCGCACCGAACTGATGCCCAGCACCAGTCACTGGCTCAAGTGATGTCCCTTATCCCGATACGAAAGGAAACCGCATGCGCCCCAACGACTTGAGGAGCAAATCGGAGAACGGCCTGCCACTGGTCAACGCCTGGCTCTCCATTCCCAGCGCCTATGCCGCCGAGGTGGTGGCAGCCCAGGGCTTTGATTCGGTCACGGTCGATCTGCAGCACGGCATGATGGACTTCGCGCAGGCGGTCGCCATGCTGCAGGCCATCAGTACCACCCAGGCGGTGCCCCTGGTGCGCAGTAGCAGCGCCGAGCCCAGCCACCTGATGCGCCTGCTGGACGCCGGTGCCTATGGCGTCATCTGCCCGCAGGTCGACACGCCGGAGATCGCGCGCCAGTTCGTGGCGGCGTGCCGTTACCCACCCATGGGCAATCGTTCCTTCGGGCCGGCCCGGGGTCTGCTGTATGGCGGCCCTGATTATTTCGACCACGCCAATCACACCGTGCTGACGCTGGCCATGATCGAATCGGTGGAGGGCATGCGCAACATGGAAAGCATCATGGAGACCGATGGGCTCGATGGCATCTATGTCGGCCCCAATGACCTCGCGCTGTCACTGGGCGAGCGACCGGGCGCTAGCTTCGCGCCCCGGGTAGAGGAGGCCATCGCTGTCATTCTGGAAGCGGCACGCAAACGCAATCTGATGACCGGTATCTTCTGCGCCGATGGCGACAGCGCGCAGGCGCGGCTGCAGCAGGGTTTCTCGCTGGTCACCCCGGGCAATGACGTGGGTAGCCTGGGTAGAGAATTGCGACGGCGTCTGGAACGCAGTCGCGGTGGACGCAGTCTCTCCGGGCATGCTCTCCAGCCGGCTGCGCGGGAGGGCGGAGGAGCCGGTGGCTATTGAAGCAAGGCACGGCGGCGCGGCGGGTGCCTTGCCGCTGGTGCTGCTGCCCGGCACGCTGTGCGACAGCCGCATCTGGCTCGCGCATGTGGCTGCGCTGTCTCGACAGCGCGAGGTCATCGTGCCGCAGATCGGGCTGGAAGTCAGCTTGAGCAGCGAAGCCAGCCGTTTGCTGGCAATGCTGCCCCGGCGTTTCGCGCTCGGCGGTTTTTCGCTGGGTGCGATCCTGGCCTTCGAACTGGTGCGCCAGGCCAGGCAACGGGTGGCAGGCCTGTGCATCGTGTCATCCACCGCCCGTGCCGATGCGCCGCGCAACCTGACGCTGCGGCGCCTGCAGCTGGAACGCTTCGAGGCTGGCGAGGTGCAGGCACTGATGGAGCAGGAGATGTTGCCCGGCTATTTCCATCCGGGTGCTGATGCCGAGAGCCGACAGCGCTGGAGCGAACGGGTGCTGACCATGGCGCGGGAGACGCCGGCGGCGGTCTTCCGCAACCAGGTCCGCTACGCCATCAGCCGGCCCGATTCCATGTCCACCCTGGCCGCCATGCAGGTGCCGGTACAGGTGCAGTGCGGCCAGAACGACCAGCTCTGCCCGCCGCAGCGGCAGGCCGAAATGGTGTTCGTACGCAGTGGATGTTCGCTGGTCAGGGTCCCGGACTGCGGTCACTTTCTCCCCATCGAGGCAGAGCGTTCCAGTATCATCTCGATGGAAAAATGGCTGGATTGCGTACGCAACGGGATACCTGAACAGGCGGCATGAACAACGAAGCAAAGAAAATCGACAGCGCGGCCGACGGTGGCAAGAAGCTCGACATCGCCCGCGCTCTGCCCACCTCCAAGGACGTGGCCAGGCTGGCGGGGGTCTCGCAGTCGGCTGTCTCGCGGGTGTTCACACCGGGCGCATCGGTCTCGGACGCCACGCGTGAGCGGGTGCAGGCCGCGGCCCGTCAACTGGGCTACAAGCCCAATGCCTTTGCGCGTGGCCTGATCACCCGTCACTCGCGCCTGATCGGCCTGGTCTTCCCGCAGCAGGCCACACCGATCTATTCACTGGCGCTGGCGGAGTTTTGCCAGCGACTGCACCAGGCCGGCTACCAGACCCTGATCGTCACGGCCGAGAATTTCAGCAATGCCGATGAAGCCGTGCGCACCTTCTTCGATTACCAGATCGAAGGCCTGGTGGTGGCCTCCGCGACCTTGTCCTCCAGCCTCGCGCGCGAATGCGCGGAGCAGGGGCTGCCGGTGATCCAGTTCGCCCGCCGCGAGCGCGATCCCAGCATCAGCGCGGTGTTGAGCGACAACCAGCATGGCGGCAAGCTGGCCGCCAGCACGCTGGTCGCCGCCGGTTGCACCTCGCTGGCCTACATCGCCGGCAACCCGGGTACCTCCACCAATGAAGAACGCTTCCGGGGATTTGCCGCCCATCTGAAGAAAACGCAGGTGCAGGTGCCGCTGGTGATCGACGCCGCATTTTCCTACCAGGACGGCTGCGCCGCCGCGCATCGCCTGATGCAGGAAGCACCGCGTACCGATGGCGTCTTCTGCGCCAGCGACATGATTGCCCTGGGCTTCATGGATACCTTGCGCAGCGCCTATCGGGTGCGCATTCCTGAAGATATCTCGGTCATTGGCTTCGACGATGCGCCGGAGGCAAGCTGGGCTTCCTATCAACTGACCACCATCCGCCAGGATATTCCGCGACTGGTGCAGGAAACCTGCGACCTGTTGATGGCGCAGATGGAGCAGGGTGGTGGTGCACCGGTGATTCGCGAGCTTGCGGTGAAACTGGTGATGCGGGGGACGGTGAGGGCGAGCACGGCATAGCGGGAATTGGCGAGGGCGCAGGCGCTTTGTTCCTGTGCCCCAAAAGAAAGGTTCATCGCAGATTTCCGGGGAACGCGGCTTTGATTTTGAGGAAGAAGTACTCCTCATCTCGATAGCCGTATGCCT
>NZ_JABXGI010000079.1:0-268 GCF_022627865.1 Herbaspirillum sp. C7C2 | reverse complement strand
GCGCCCACCCGGTGGACCGCGTGTCGGACAAGCCCTCGCTCGTCGTCGCCACGCGAGGCGCCGAGCCGCTCGCCGACGGCGGCTACCGCGCGATCGTGCTGCTCGACGGACCCCGCATGCTGCAGGCCCCCGATCTCCGCATCGGCGAGGCGTGTCTCCGCTGGTGGTCCAACGCCGCCGCACTGGCCGCTCCCGGAGCCCCGATCCATCTGGTCGGCGTCGACGGCAGCATCGCGAAGGCGCTGGCGACATGGAACCAGGCGTCGTA
>NZ_JABXGI010000078.1:0-268 GCF_022627865.1 Herbaspirillum sp. C7C2 | reverse complement strand
ACTCGGCACCGCGCGACTCGAAGTTCTCGAGCAGCCAACTGAGGGTGAGCCCCGAGTCGATGATGTCCTCGACGATCAGCACGTGCTTGCCGTTCAGATCGGTGTCGAGGTCTTTGCGGATCTGCACCACACCGCTCGACTTGGTGCTGGCGCCGTAGCTCGACACCGCCATCCAGTCCATCGGCGCGTGGAAGGGCAGCGCCCGCGCGAAGTCGGCCATGACCATGACCGCCCCCTTGAGCACACCGACGAGGATCAGCTCCTTGCC
>NZ_JABXGI010000077.1:0-271 GCF_022627865.1 Herbaspirillum sp. C7C2 | reverse complement strand
CTCCTCAGCCCGCCCCGCAGCCCTCGCCGCCCACAGACACGCGCACGACCGAGCAGCAGATCGCCGACCTCGATCGCGAGATCGAGGAGTGGCGTCTGCGTGCGGAGATCGAGAAGCGCAGGCGAGAGTCCGACGGCGACGGATCCCCGTCGCTCTGACAGACGTCTCTAGGCGACGACCGGCACCTCGAAGGACTCGCGCACTGCCGCGTCGAGCTCGGGGTAGGCGAACGCGAACCCTGCATCCGCGAGCTTCTCGGGCAGAACCCAGC
>NZ_JABXGI010000076.1:0-272 GCF_022627865.1 Herbaspirillum sp. C7C2 | reverse complement strand
GATCCTCACCGCCAACCCCGACGCGCTCATCGGGATCGACGAAGAGGGCGGCAGCGTCACGCGCCTCGAGTCCGTCTCGGGATCGACCCTGGCGGGCGCCGCCCAGCTCGGTCTGGTCGACGATCTCGCGGCGACCGAGGCGACGGGTGCCGAGCTCGCGCGCCGTGTCCGCGCGATCGGCGGCAACGTCGTGCTCGGCCCGGTCGCCGACGTCAACACGGACCCGCGCAACCCGGTGATCGGGGTCCGGTCCTTCGGCGGCGACGAGCGCC
>NZ_JABXGI010000075.1:0-272 GCF_022627865.1 Herbaspirillum sp. C7C2 | reverse complement strand
GCCCGATGACGCTTATGGAAGCGATGAGCCAGGGGTGTCCGGCCATCGTATCGCGCATTGCAGGTGTGACGGATATGATCGTCACCGATGGCGAAGACGGGATGCTCTTCCCGATTGGCGATTGCGGGCGGGCGGCGGCACAGATTGACCGGCTTGCCGGTGATCCGCAATTGCGCAACCGCATGGCGGAAGCGGCAGTGCAGAAAGTCACTTCGACTTTCGACAGCGATATTGTTGGGGGCGCTTATGTAAATCTGCTGCAAAAGCTGCAC
>NZ_JABXGI010000074.1:0-273 GCF_022627865.1 Herbaspirillum sp. C7C2 | reverse complement strand
GAACAGGCTAACCCATAAGAGGGGCCGGAGAATCTCCGACCCCTCTCATGACGTGGTTACTTGACGGATCCGCCGGCGGCCACGATCTTCTGCTCGGCAGAACCCGAGACCTTGTCGACCGCAACGGTGAGCTTCACGGCGATGTCGCCGTTTCCGAGAACCTTGACCTTCTCGTTCTTGCGAACGGCACCCTTGGCGACCAGGTCGGTGACGGTGACGTCGCCGCCCTGCGGGTACAGCTCCGCGAGCTTCTCCAGGTTCACGACCTGGTAC
>NZ_JABXGI010000073.1:0-274 GCF_022627865.1 Herbaspirillum sp. C7C2 | reverse complement strand
GTCCTGGACGCCCAGCCGGAACTCCCTGGCAGGGCGGCTCTTCAGATGGGAAGGGCGCCAGTGGACCTCTGGCTGAACCTGTGCTGAATGCCGTGCGAACGCAACTTGAAAAGCCACCGCTGCGCCTTTATCTGGCATAACAGTGCGCAGCCTTGCGCCTTTCGACATCCAGGCCGTTCCCCGGGGAAGGCCGCCAGTAGACCGTCTGCGGGAGGGTCATCATGCAACGCGAAGAAAGCCAGCTGATCGAAGGTCTGTTCGACCGTCTCAAGAC
>NZ_JABXGI010000072.1:0-276 GCF_022627865.1 Herbaspirillum sp. C7C2 | reverse complement strand
GACCTGATGAGCCACGTGCGCTACCCGACCGACCTCTTCAAGGTCCAGCGCGACGTCCTCGGGATCTACCACATCGACACCGCCGGTTCGTTCGCCCAGCAGGACAACCGCTGGCAGACGCCCAACGACCCGCGCAGCGACGCGGTGCTCCAGCCTCCGTACTACCTGACGATGCAGATGCCGGGTCAGGATTCGCCCCGGTTCTCGATGTTCTCGACGTTCATCCCGTCGGTGACGGGGAGCGGCGGCAACCGAGATGTTCTGATGGGCTATCTC
>NZ_JABXGI010000071.1:0-278 GCF_022627865.1 Herbaspirillum sp. C7C2 | reverse complement strand
CATCACGCGCGGCTTCAGCAGAACCAGATAGTCCCGCGCCGTTGCCTCCGAGAACGCGACTGCGTCATTCGGACCTGAAACGCTTACGCTTTTTTCCACCAGCGACATTAGACTTCAACAACCTCAAGTTCACCGGTCCGACCACCGCATCTTGTTCGATACAGCTCGACAACCAACACAACTTGTCCCTCCCGGAGAACATCCGTTCCTGCCGGAAATGCCGTGCAATTGTCGGCAGGCCAAACCTGCCAGTACGGTCATAACGCGATGGGCGGAAC
>NZ_JABXGI010000070.1:0-279 GCF_022627865.1 Herbaspirillum sp. C7C2 | reverse complement strand
GTGCGCGGGAGAGGCGCGACTTCACCGTTCCCGGCGCGATGCCGAGTGCGGCGGCGATCTCCCGCTCGCTGTAGCCCTCGAGGACCGACAGCGTGATGATCTCCTGGTCGCGGTGCCCGAGCTGCCGGAGCGCCCGGACGGCGTCCCCGTCATCGTCCCGGTCCGCGTGGTCGGGGACGGGTTCGGGTGGCGGCAACCGGTCGAGCGCGGCCCGGTACCGCCGGGCCGCACGGGTCTGGTTGCGGGCGACGTTCGTGGCCGTGACGAGCAGCCACGGCA